>JALVCY010000662.1 GCA_027009605.1 Saprospiraceae bacterium | reverse complement strand
TTCTTGGTGACATCGCCTTTGGTGAATGAAGTAGCGATTGGGCTGTTTATCGGATTGTTTGGAATGAAAATGACGGCGATTTATGTGGTGAGTGGAATCTTGTTGGGGACGATTTCGGGGATGATCTTGCAACGGCTGAGTTTAGAGCGTTATCTGACACCTTGGGTAAAGCAAGTATTAGCGAATGCCCAAAGAGAGCAAGATGCCTTTATCGCTGAGAATCAATCTTTTAGAGAGCGTTTGCCGATTATTTGGAAAGAAGTTTTGGGGATATTAAAAGGCATTGTGCTGTATGTGATTGTGGGGATTGCCATTGGTGGATTGATGCACGGGTACATTCCGGAAGGATTTTTTGAGCAGTACATGAGTAAGGATAATTTATTTGCTGTACCTTTGGCTACGATTTTAGCGGTGCCTATGTACTCCAATGCTTCGGGGATTTTGCCGGTAGTTCAGGTATTGGTGGCGAAGGGCATCCCGATTGGAACGGCCATTGCTTTTATGATGGGCGTGGTGGGTTTGTCCTTGCCCGAAGCCATGTTGTTAAAAAAAGTCATGACCATGAAGTTGATTGCTATTTTCTTTGGTGTGGTGACGATTTGTATTATTATTTCGGGTTATTTGTTTAACTTGATTTTGTAAACACCCAAATTCAAAACAATGAAAAAAATAAGTGTTCTATTTTTAATTTTATCCTTTGCAGCTTGCCAACCCAAAGCGGATAGAGAAGAAGTGCAAGCCAAAGATAAAACGGAACAAAGTCAAGAGAAAAAATCAGAGCCAAGTATCAAAGTCATTGATACAGATTTTTCAAAAGGGCGTTTGGATTTAGAGCATACGCTTACGCTAAAAGATTTGGAAAAATTCCATGGCCATTTGTGTGATGGATTAGTCATTGGTTTTTTGGGCATTCGGGAAGCTTTAGAACAGCTGTATCCGGACGGGGTAGTGGATCGGACAAATACCCGGATAGTGAGTATTAGCTCGCCATGTTTGACGGATGCGGCGGTTTACGTGACGGGAGGGCGATACCAGTTTAATTCATTTTATGTGGACAATCACATCCAAGGTGGTTTTTATATTGTCCAACGAAAAGACAACGGCAAAGCCGTGAGCGTAAAGATGAATAAAGGGGTCAAGCCAAGCATCATTGGAGAGATGGGCAAGAAGGCGATTAAGGGAGAATTGCCGGCCTGTGATTTGGATAAACTCAAAAAATTAGAAGACGATTTTTCGCATAAGTTATTGACTACCAATCCAAAAGACAATTTTACGGTAACGGAAATACCAAATTATAAATGGAATCCTGTTTTGAAAAACGATTTTGTGAAAACGGATATTCTCAATAAAAACAAATCAAAATGTACCGAATAATACGGTATGTTTTTCTTAATTCCTTAAAAACAAAAAAATGAAACCATTCAGAAATTTAGCCATTTTTGCATTGATATTTTCTCTAGTCGCTTGCGCCACTAATCAAGAGAAAGCCGGTGCTGAGACGAACACCAAAACAGAGCCCGCTGCAACCACAGCGGCTCCTACCAAAAACAGAATAGAAGTCATGGAGTTTTACTCCACGCATCGTTGTGCTACCTGCAATGATATTGAAGCCAATACCAAATATACGCTCAATACCTATTTCTCGAAAGAGCTAAAAGACGGCACCATCACCTACCAAAGTCTCAATGTGGACGAAGAGCCGAATGTGCCTGTTGCCGAAAAATTTGAAGCGGCCGGTACGGCTCTATTCTTAAATGTTGTGGTCAATAATAATGAAACCCAGATTGATTTAACCGACTTTGCTTTTATGAAAGGCCGTAACCAAAAGGAGTTTTCGGACGAATTAAAATCAAAAATAGAAGCGCAACTTAAGAATCTATAATGGAGTATTTACAAAGCCTGCTGGCGCAATACAATATCCCAATTTTATCGGCTTTTATTTTGGGTTTGATGACGGCCATAAGTCCTTGTCCTTTAGCGACTAACATCACTGCCACGGCCTTTATTTCCAAAAATATAGGTAGCAAACGCAAGGTTTTTTTGAGTGGAATCATCTATTCATTGGGGCGCGCATTTAGTTATTCGGCCATCGGATTGATTTTGTATTTTGGCGCAAGCAAATTCCATGTCGCGCGATTCTTTCAGCAAAATGGCGAGAAGTATCTAGGCCCATTATTGATTATTGTCGGCTTGATCATGTTGAATGTAATTCGGCTCGATTTTTTGGGCAAATCCAACTTTCAAGAGCGCCTTTCGGAAAAATTTAAAGACCAGGGCTTGTTGGGCTCCTTTTTAATCGGAGTGGTCTTTGCTTTAGCCTTCTGTCCGTATAGTGGTGCCTTGTATTTTGGCATGTTGATACCGATGACGATTGCGTCCGCAAAGGGATTATACTTGCCGGTTGTCTTTGCTTTTGGGACGGGCTTACCGGTGATAATGTTTACTTACTTATTGGCCTTTACCGCCGGGAAAGTCGGAACCTTTTATAAAAAAATTACGAAAATTGAGAAGGTGATGCGAACGGTTGCCGGAGTGGTGTTTGTGTTGACGGGCTTGTATTATGTGTTGATTTTTGCCGGGGTGCTTTGATGTGCTTGTGTGCACCATTTTTCACTTAGTGTTATCTAAAGTGTTCTTCGTGGTAAGGAAAAGTGTAATGTCTAACCACTAAGTACACTAAGTTGCCACTAAGAACTCACTAAGGTGTTGATTTTCAACAAGTTAAATTCCAACTTTATGTGCATTTTTCGCTCCCTGTCTAAGATATTAACGGTATAACGGTCTATCGGTGTAACGATGTAGCGGTGTAACGATGTAGCGGTGTAACGGTGTAACGGGTAGGCAGCCAAGAGCACACCCCTTGAACGCCCGAAGGGCAATTGAACGTGCGAAGCACAAGTTGAACGCCCGAAGGGCAAATTGAACGTGCGAAGCACAAGTTGAACGCCCGAAGGGCAAATTGAACCTGCCTGCAGCAGGCAGGCGTGCGAAGCACATACAGCACCATGACGCCATTTGCAATCACGATGAGAGTGAAAGATAGTTTTTCTAGTCGAAAAGTGAGTTGCAATATTCCCTATTTCTTGCCGTTATTTTGTACCTTTGTTTCTTGAGTTGTGTTCACTAAATTGCGTGCATGTTCCGTTTTCTAATTACAATTGTTTTTATGCTTTGGGGCTCCTTTGCTGTATGGGGCCTACCCACCAGAATAGAAGGTACTATCAAGGATGCTCGTCAGGTTAAGGAGATATATCTTTACCCGGATATGTCTTTTGGGGAGTTTGACAAACAAGTGATTCCTCTATATCAAAAGGGGATGTTCAGTTTGGATTTGGATATTAGCTATGCCCAAATGGCTCTTTTAGGGGTGGGCGGGCAGTATTTAAAAGTATATTTGTCTCCGGGAGCCAATATATACATTGATGCAGATGCCATGATTTTCCCGTCAGGGATTAATTTTAGTGGTGACGGAGGAGAAGACAACTATTTGCTGCAAGAGTATTATAAAATAAATCCACCGGTTCGAGAATTTGATAAGCAGTATTATCGGATTATTGGGCATCAATTTCCTTTTACGACTCAGCTCGAAGGCTATATGCACTTATATCACCCTGATGAATATCGTCGCCGGTTGGAAGAGAAAAAGGCCAAGATGGAGCGGCTATTGGATAATCCACATTTTGCGAAAGCGACGCCTGATTTTCAACTTTTTCTGCAAAGTGAAATGGATGGATACCTTCATTATGGTCTCCTTTCTTATGCTCTACTGTATGCCAAACGAGAAAATATTACGCCTAATTATTTTAAATTGGAGTCCTTGGCTAGCGGAGATGTAAATAGCGAATACTATCGTAACTACCTGATTTTGAATAATTTATATACTGCGTCATTGTCAGAAGGTGAGTCGCCCCGGGCGCAAACTTGTTATCGTCTTGCGCAAGCATTAGAGCATGGGCGGGCACAAGAATATCTCCTTTCGGAAATTATTGTGGATGCTGTCCGCAAGGGGGATGAAGAGACGGTGATGTTATTTGAAGAGTTTTTGGGGGCGTATCCGGATAGTCCGTTTTTGACTAAGATTGACAAGGTTATTTATAAGGATATTTCTCTTTTTTATGGGCAGCAGGCTCCGGATTTTAGCTTGCCTAGTCTGGGAGGGGGCACTGTCTCCCTAAATCAATTTAAAGGGAAGGTCGTCCATATAGACTTTTGGGCTTCTTGGTGCAAACCTTGCTTGGAAAAATTAGATCGATTGGAGCAAGTGAAAAATGAGATGAAAAATAAAGATATCGTATTTATCACGATTTCCATTGATGGTAATGAGCAAGTTTGGCGCAATAGCATCCGGCAAAGAGGATATACCGGTATTCATCTATATGCAGGCAAGTCTGCGTCAGTTATCAAAGACTTTAAAGTAAAAGGAGTCCCTTCTGAATTTATCATAAAGAAAGACGGCAGTTTTGCCCCCACTCCCGATGACACGGATGCGCAAAACCTTTTGGTATTGCTCAGGAGACTGGAGAATAAGTAGGTTGCTTAAGTTCCGGTACAGCGGGGCAGGAAAAAATTATTCCTAAAAGGTTAAGGGGTGTCCTGCCCATCACCTTTTACCCTTCACCTTTATAACTACTCCCCGCGCTTATTCAAAACGTCTTGCAATTGTCTTCGTACTTTTTGCTCTCTTTCCAGCGCCCGTTTTTTGTAGGCTTCAAACTCTGAGTGCAATTCCTCCAGATTGTTTTTAGTCTCAACCGTCACAGAGTTACTGTTCTTGAATCTATAAATAAAGAAAAGCAAGGCGCCCAACAAGCCGGCAATAATAGTCCAAACAAGCCCTTTGTACGTATTTTTATTCATTTGGGCTCCCAGAAAGGTCACGCTGCTTTTTTCTTTTTCTAAAGACTTGATGGCCTCGTTGGCTTGGGTGAGTTTGGTGTTGAGGGCTTGAATTTCATCCTTTTGAGTGCCTACCAGCAGCCGCTCGTTGACTAATTCCTGGTTGAAGGTCTTTAGAGAGTCTAAAACATGAGATTTTAGGGTCTGAAGCCATTCTCTTTTGATAACCTTATAGTTTTGGTAGTTATTAGAGCGAGTGATGATAAACTGAAACTGATCCCCAATCGTCCCCTTCTCTAATGACAGGCCATCCGTAAACTTTGGCTTTCTTGCCCGTGGGCGGGTTGTTGTCGTCGTGGTTGCTTGGGTACTTGTCGTGCCTGAATCCACCTGTGAATAGGCCGTCAAGAATGTGAATGATGCAATAAGTGCTAGAAAAAATAATCTAGGGGTCATCTGTAATTGTTTTTTTGAACTGCAAAGCAAGCATAAGATATGCACCTAAACAAAAAAAATCACCAAAAATTTTATTTTATATTGATTTTTGTCTCAAAAAAATGATTTTTTTCTTCCGGATACTCAGGTTGTTGGCAAGTGGGGGATTTCTATTGGGGGGTGGAGTTTGTGTTATTTTGGGTAATATTGGGTCGGCAGCTTAGAGGCGTTTGGGAGGCCTAATTCAGGTTTTAAGAGTGTGTAAAGATGGAAAAATCAATGACTTATGTCATTTGTTAAGGAGATTTTAGGGGCTTTTTTCTTTGGGTAAAATTAATGCCATATTCATGTATATTATTGATAACCAGTGGTTTAAATATTTTTAGCAATTGTTTTGAATTTGTTTTTTTTCCGAAAGGCAGAAATAAGGGGCTATAAACTATGTCAAATAAAAAGGCGTTTATTTGCGCAAGCATACAATCACACAGGGCACTACAAACCTAAAATTGTTTGATTCACAAAAGCCAAGACTCGGCCTGTTTGAGTCGATTGGCTTTAAAAAAATGAAAAAATGAAAAAATTTGGAATTTTGTTTTTAATCGCAGCATTATTTGCGACGAGTTGCAAGAAGGATGATAAAGTTCCGGCCGGTACGGCGGCTGAATTAGACGGTCAAACATGGAAAGCGACTGATGTTCAGGCTCGCGATAATGATGATGTTCTTGTCATTAAGGCCAAAGATGATGAAGGGAAAATGGTCGTTATACGGGTTGATGGGACACAGGAAGGGACGTATGACCTTGCGGAAAATGGCAACTTTTGTACCTACAAGGCCAATGGAAAGTTCTATGCCGTTCATCCGGGCACTGATAAGCCTTGCGGAAAAGTGGTCATTGAGAAGTATGATAAAGCCGGCCACAAATGTAGTGGATACTTCGAGTTCAATGCTTATGATGACGAAAACCACGTGGTCAGTTGTACCAATGGGCATTTTGGCGATGTGGATGTGACCATCTCTAATGTGCATGATGCTAAATGTGGACTGTTTACGTCCAAAGTCGATGACAATTACTGCGCATCTGATAATATCACTTGTGCAGTTGAAGGAGACCATATTCAGATAACCGGTGCCTGTGGTACTTCGGGTAAGACGGTCTCCTTTAAGTGCCCGGCTCATGTTGGGGTAGGGGAATACACGGTCGGCCCTTGGGGCGGTGGCTCGGTTTCCTGCAATTATACCGGTGGATCCGGATTTAATTTTGGTAGCTTCAATGCCAATTGCGGCACCTTCGTCATTACCAAGCACGATGAAGAAAAGCATATCATTGAAGGCTCTTTTCACATGCACTTAGTCCAATTCGGCCCATTTTCCGGTGGAGTGGAGTTTCAGCATGGTTCTTTTACTACTCAGTATTGATGGGATAGACCGGTTTTAGTCCTAAACTTTCCAAAAGTCCTAAACTTTCCAAAAGTTCTAAACTTTCCAAAAGTTCTAAACTTTTGGAAAGTTTTTT
>JALVCY010000661.1 GCA_027009605.1 Saprospiraceae bacterium | reverse complement strand
ATCGGCATTCACACCATTCCACTTAATCCAAGCCATTACCGTAAAATTCATGGCAATATTAAGATTGTCATTGGCAGGGACGGTAATGTACCGGTCATCCGGAGCAAAATCCAAAGCTTCATTTTCGACACCTGCGACAGAAGTTGCTCCCGTAATCGTTCCATCGTGATTGAAATCGGATAAATCAGTGATGGTAGAATTATTAATTTGGGCAGCATCCATATTCCAGTAACCCATTTCCCGGCGATTGAGCGATGTGTTGTTGGTGACGGTCTGTCCGGGATTAGTGTCGGGATTGGTATTGTTTGTGACAAAGGATGAAATGGTATTGCCGTTTTCATAATTGTCGTGTACATTATTTCCGCCCCCTGCGTTGGACATGAAGTAAATCAAGGAAGTTAAGTCGTTGTCATAGAAGTAGTTATGATGGACATTGTTGTTGGTGTTAGTAAAGGCTGCGTGAAAATGAATGATTCCATCTCTAATACTATTATCATTAAAGTAAGTTCCGCCCACTTTGTTAACAAAAATATTATTATTGATTTCGTTGTCCTTGCTACCAACTAGAATTCCATTTCCGTCAAAGACATTGTTTTTAATAGTGGAATTTCCTGTAAGGGGCAGGGGATTAGTTAATTCAATTCCGTAGCGATTATTGTCTTTAAAGAGACAGCCTTCGACGGTCATGTTCGTGTATCCGTGCTTGCCGGGATCCGGTTCAAAGTCAATGCCGGCTTCAGGAAGTTGTCCATGAGCGTGGATAAATTCACAACTAATAATCTTAAAATTTTCACCGGAAATAACGCTCATGTTATTCCGAAAGGCATCTTCTAGGACGCAATGGTGCATCTCGAAATCACTCATAAATGGGACAGGGCCTCCTTGGTGGTTGGGATCGTATGCTTCAATATATACATTGTCCATGACGGAATTGGCAAGGTGTAAATTATTTAGTCTAAGTCCATTACAGTTTTGCTCGATTTGTAACAAAGAAGAGCCGGAGACTTCGTGATCTGGATTCCGAGTCGCTCGATTCCCATCAAAGTTTAGGTTTTGGATAGTCAAGTTTTTGGAGTCACAAATTCTAAATATCCAGCTGCCCCATCCATTCGCCATGCCATCCGGCACTTTTATTAAGGCGGGTGTTGTGCCGGAGCTTTTTATGGTGTAGGTCTTGTTAGCGGGGAAGTGATAGAGCGTTAAGCCGGCAGCAATATAGGTTTTCCCGGATGTAAATTGTAGGGTGCCACCGTTTGATTCCAAGTCGTTAAGGGCTTTCTGAATGGCTAGGCTATCATCAGTCACGCCGTCGCCTACCGCATTATAGGGTGCGTCATCGACATTGATGATGATTTGAGCTTGCGCAAAAAATGGAAGGAGTAGAATGAGTAGAAAGAAGATGTTTTGTTTGCTGTTCATTTTGTAAAATTTTGAATGACCAATCTATAAGAAGACTGATAAGTTAGAAAATGTAACTATTCAGCAGGGATATGTCTTTTTTATCACCCATGCTGAATAGTTATGAAAATTATTATTCCCGAATAAATCTTTTCATGAAGCTCTGATGCTCTTCCAAAATGCGCATCCAATAAATTCCTTTCGGTAAATCACCAATAGGAATAGTGGTGCTTTTTTGCGAAAGCTGCTTCACTAATTGTCCGGTCGTATTAAATATATCTATTTGTCTGGAAACTTCTTTTGGGGTGTCCAGATGAATCTCCTGTGTAGCCGGGTTTGGGTAAATGGAGAGCTCTCTGGGCTCAAATCTAACAAAAGCAATATTGCTATAATCAAATTCCCCATCATAGTCTATCTGCTTGATTCTGTAATAGTTATCTCCTTTGTTAGGTGTGGTGTCGAGAGCCTTAAATTCCTTGCGGAGTGTAAAATTTCCGTCAGCATGAATGGTTTGGATTGCTTCAAAATGAATACCATCTGCACTGCGTTCTACGATGAATTTGTCATTATTGATTTGTTGGGCAACCGTCCAAAGGAGTGCCACTTGGTTGTCTTGTTTGTGAGCCGTTAATGGTTGGAGCCATTCGACGGGTAGGGGAGCAGCAACCGTGGCTTCAAATACATAAATGACGTCAGCGCCATTATCGCCAAAATCCGACTTAAACATCACCTTATCCCCGTTTGGGGTAGGAACAGGCATCGGTGATTTTAGATAAGAATTGGCAAGGCTAAAGTGATGTCCAAAGTGCTCAACGATACCTGAATCGTCCAGTTTCATGGCCACAATCTGACCGGAACGAGCAACTTCATCTTGGCTAATATATGCCCACCCCGGGCGGTTTAAGTTGCGGCAGGAAATATGTCCTTCTCCGGCGAAATCATCATCGGACGATAAGACTACACGGCCGGAACCATCGAGATAATACATATTAACGGTACCGGTAGGTCCCCAAAATTGGACAAATACTTCTTTGCCATTGACTGCATATCCAAAGTCTCCATGATTCCCATAGTCGGCAAGTCGTCGTAGGTAAGTCATGTCGGTTGTGTTGTATAATTCTACCCCGTAATGTCCATTGAATGGATTGTCTGATGACGTTTCATTGTGATTCCACATGATTCCTACAAAGTCGCCGGACTGCGACACAGAGACCCAATCAACATATTGGGGAGCGCTGTCGTCGTTGCCCCAAGCCCCTGCAAAAGTTTCTTTATGGACAATATTCATATTGGTTAAGTCTAGGACGATAACATCCATGTTCGTGTTTTTCTTTCCTACAAAGGCAACATATTTGTCATTTTTATCAATATTTCCTTCACCCGGGCCTAGTTTTAGAAGGTCATAGTCCGTTTGGTTGGCTGCATCGAAATAGATGTGGGTATGCGTAGTAACCGTGTTATTAGCTACTGAGTAGGATTTGATGTCTCCGCTTTCTTGGAAGCCCCATAGTTTGTCAGGGTTTGTATTTGACCAATAAGTTGGGTATAATTGTCCTCCCGGCAAGTTGCCGATTTCCTGATGGGTATCTGCATCATAAATTCCCACAGAATAAAATTTATAAATAGTCGCATCTGAATTCCATGGTTGTATTTTGGAGTATTCATGATGTGGATACCATCCATTAGAATATTCAGTTATCCTTTTTATGGAAATGTCTGTGGGAACTGAATTGTCCGTGACCGAACTCAACAACGCAGGCAAAGCAGGTGTATTAGCGGTAATAGTCGAGTATTGAACATCACTAGGATAGGTCTGCCCAAAGGAAAGAAACGTGAAGCCTAGTAGTAGAAAAATTAGGTTGCATCTTTTCATTTTTGTTAGTTTTAGTTAGCACCATCTACAGCTATTTTAAATTTTGTGTGGCGATTCAGTATTGGGTAGATAATTGAACTATTGAAGACGTTTCCGACTATCAATAGATTACTCTAAGTTACGAATTTTTTAAAAAGTACCCATAGGGATAGTCGGTAGATTATCCCTATGGGTCGCAAGAAATTATTCCAATATGATAATTTGTTTGAACAAATTGGATTTAGATTGTACCATTACAGTGTACATGCCTTTCGGCAAAATAGAAATATCTAGTAGGTTGTTGGAACTATTGGATGTAAACACAATTTGACCTAATTGGTTGTAAATCAATACTTTGTCAATTAGTATGTCTTTGGACTTGATGTTGATTGTACCATGAGTTGGGTTTGGATAGATATTGATATCTCCCCGCTCAAAGTGAACACTAATGGTATTAGAGTATTTGAAATCCCCATCCATATCCATCTCTTTTAGGCGGTAATAATTAATACCTTGATTGGGTGTACTATCCAAGTATTGATAATCATTTTGCGCAAGCGAATTGCCTTTACTCTGTACAAAATCAAGAGTCTCCCAATGAACACCATCTTGACTTCTCTCAATCCCAAAGCCTTTAAAATTAACTTCTGAAGCCGTCTCCCATTTTAGGGCAACCGCCTGACCACGCTTGTAGCCGGAAAAAGAAACCATAGAAATAGGTAGTGGGTTGGCCGCTTTGATGATGTAGGCTTTGATTTCTAAAGCCCCAAGTGTCACGTTTTGTGTAAATGAATTATTAACGGTGGCATAAGTGCCATCACTGTTTTGGGTCACTTCTCTAACTAATAAATCACCGGCCAAACCGTATTGAGAACCAATTACATCAAAATCAAAATTTAGAATGTCTTCCGTCCTGGACGCATTGACAAAAACAAAAGCAATACTATCCCCTTTTTGCCAAAGAGAAGATTGTAGCGATGAGATGGTCACCATTCTTGTACCACCACCATCATCCCAATCGGATGTAATAGTTGGAATCACATTGGGCGTAATGGGTGTAACAGCAGGTGGATAGTGCATCTCGCCAAAAGACATAAATTCACGTAGTTTGTACCGCATGGTGCCTAGTTGGATAACAAAAGGCTTGGCTTCTGCTTGTGAGTTTGTATTGGCATCATTCATTATCCAAGTGGTCAATCGCCCGGGTTGTATGCCGAAGGAAAAGCTTTGCGATAACTGGGTATAGAAGGCATCTGATGTGTAGTTTGTACCGACACTGGTGCCGAATAACTGTACACGTCCGGAATAAATCGCAGGGTACGCCGGCACTAAGTGACCATGATCCCAAGGGTCAACTAAGCAGCCATCCACTTCATCTAATAGGTAATCACAAGCTCCTTCTGTCGTGACAAAGAAACCTGCCGATGTATTCGCATTGGCATGAATGTGTTGGAGGGCAATTTTGTAACCATCCCTCCAGTAAGTACCACCGCCTAGTGTGTGTCCATGGTTGGGATTGTAGCACTGTTGGCCGGCGGCAGCGGAGACCTGATCTAAATAAATGCATTCGGTGTTTAAGATGGTAGAAACATCTGATGCCGCACCTTCTAGAATGTCTTGCCATGTTGTGGTAGCAGGGCACATGATGGACATAATGTCATTGGCCGGTGTTTGGGTGTAAGCCCCGCCGGTGATGGATTGGGCGATGTTAGGCAGGCCGGTACCGGCGTAGGAATCTATGCCTTGATCGTATAAATACCCATTAAAATAGGGCATGATGGTCGCTCCATGATTTTGAAGTGTCTCTATGGATGTCTCAATGCCGTCGATGACACTAGGGAATAGTTCGGGAAAATCCTTGTCCATCGGTTTCCCATTCCAACTATAAAGATGTGTTCCAATAGGGATACCGGCAGGCATTTCGTCAATACAAATTTGTGTCCCACTTTGGATTTGTGCAGCAGTTCGTGCCTGCCCTTGATAATATCCAATATCATTGAACCAAACCCCGATTTTACCTATTTCTGCTTGGCGAGCAGCTCTCGCAGCTGTATTTGTTGGCCAATAGTCCGCATTGTTTGATGCCCAATCCTTATAAATCATGGCTGCTCCATACCAGTCTCCACTAAATAAATCCAATTCAAAATGTCCGGGAAAATCCCAATCATTTTCCGCAAGGGTCTTGTCCGGAATTGGTAGTTGGCATTCTACATTGACACCGCCATTCTCATCTCTAGCCAAAAACCTTTTGTAAGCGGCAGTTGGGTCATGAAATCCAAAATAGATGTCTGAGCCCGCTCCATAGTAAGCCATGAATTGCATGTTGGTACCATTGCCCCTTGGATAAAAACCACTATAATTGATGCCTGCATTGGCCGGATCGGCAAAGAGCTGACCGGAGAATTGGGGCGTCAAAAATTGTCCGCCATTTCCTAAAATATTGAGATGTGGAAAGGATGCATCCATAAAACTATGATTCGCTCCAACGCCTGTTACCGAAAGATCCCATTCGGACTTTGAGCCATTGGTATGGATGGTTGCCGTGGCTACAAGTGACGCAGGGACGTTGGCTAAGTTGGGGTTAGACAGGGTGATGGTACAGTCGTTATTTCCATTGGATAAGGTAATGCCTGCAGTTCCCCAATTGGCTGTAGATGAGATAGTTGTAAGCGCACTGTTGGCAATAGTTCGGATATCTAATGAAAATAATTCACTGTTGTTATTAAGTATTTCTGTCGCTCCATTTTGGATACTTTGGACGGATACGCCACTGCCGGAATTACTTAGGGTGATTTTTAGTTGTCCAGTTCCACAGGTAACCGTTGTAGCTGCTTGATCCACTAAGGCAACTGAAAAGTCCATGTCAAAATTTGCAAATGTTTGTCCACAGTTTCCTGCTCCATCATTGCATCTTAATACGCCGGGAGTGTTGTCAATATTGCTGTATCTTATGCGCCAGTCGGCATTATTATCTGAGACAATATCAAAGTAATAGGTGAGTGCTTGATCCAGATAGACATTGTCTGTTGCTAAATCAACCACATTATCACCACTAGCAATAGAAGCCAAAGACCTTGTTGCTAAAACCGTTCCGCTACAGTCAGCTCCATTGTATACTCTGAAAGTAGCTGAAGATGCGAGCGTACTTGTTGCTTCAAAGGTGATGGATGATAGATTTCCAGAGCAATCAGGGGAGAATGATTGTCCCCAAGCCCTTCTAGTAGTAGAAGCTTCAGTACCTGTCGAGTTTAAAGTACAATCTTCAGGTGTTAGTAAATTAATGGAATGATCACCATTGGGGACAGTCCAATCAAAGCGTATTTGCTCATCTAGGTTGTTTGTGTCTAAAGGATAAAGGTGGATATGACCTTGTCTGTCAAGGGTAAGGGGTTTTTTCAAGCAAATAAGTAGGTTAGTATTTTCTTGCGAAAAAAGAGCCAAACTGAAGGTCAAAAAAATCAAAAAAGAAAGAGTTCTCATTGTCATGTATGTTTTAGAAAAGTTATTGGCCTAATCTGATGCTTAGAATAAACTGGTCTGCC
>JALVCY010000660.1 GCA_027009605.1 Saprospiraceae bacterium | reverse complement strand
AAGAAGCGCAAAAGCTCGAAGATGGGAAAAAACCAAAGGTTTTCATCGAAGAATTGAAAGAAAAGATCTCAGATGTTTTAAACAAACAAGGAGCCAAAGAAAAACAAAATACTGGATTTAGCATTCGATTCACAGGAATAGAAAAAGAGTATTTAGAAGATTTTGAGACCATTAGAGAGCGTTTACAATATGATGGGACTGATGGCAAATCTTTTAAACACAAAGTCACTTCTGAAGGTTATAACGAACTTTGTTCTATTTGTCTAACCAAAAAGCCAAGATTGCATGGTTTTGCATCACCCTATAAATACTCAACAGTGGATAAACCGGGGTATGTTAGTGGCTTTTTCAACCAAAAGAATAATTGGCGCAATTATCCGATTTGTACCGACTGTGCATTGGATTTTGAACTCGGCAAAAATTATATTAAACAAAAATTAAAGAAAAGTTTCTATGGTGAGAATTACTTTATGATTCCCAAAATTGCCGTTGGCACCAACTCCACCCTCCTCCTAAAAAAAGCATTAAATACACTTGAAGAGCTCGATTATAAACCAAAAGATGGGGAAAAGATTAGTGGAAGAGAAGAGTATCTACTGAGAAAAATTGGCGAAATAGATGGTGATGCCAATCTCTACTCCCTGAGCCTACTCTTCTATAAGGAAGAGAAAAGAAACGAGACAATAAAAATAAAACTCTTTCTTGATGAGATATTCCCATCTAGGTTCAGGACATTGTTTGTTGATGTGCCTAAGGTCGTGAATGCCCATCCAATTTTCAAAGAAAGTATCACTAAAAAAAAGGAAAAAGTTGATTTGACCTTTTCCTTTGAGTTACTCAAGGAATTCTTTGCAAAAGAATTTCATGGTATCATTCAGACTACTTTCAGGGGGCTTCCGGTTTCTAAAGAGCTACTGTTTGCAAAATTCATGACTCAAATCAGGCATAATTACAACAAATCAAAATCATCAACTCGCTTTATTGAGCCAACCAAATGGACTCTTTTAAAGGCAATCATGGTCATTGGCTATTTAAAAGAGCTAAATATTCTTCCAAAAATTCAAAAACACTTAAATATGGATACTTCACAAGAATCAACACCGGATGCAAAAGGAAATGCTTTTGACATTGACAAGTTCCGCAATTTTATTAGCACCAACCAAGAACTGTTTGATATGGATACCAACATTAAGGCAGGTATTTTTGGTGTAGGTGTGTTAGTCAGGCAAGTTTACAATTGGCAAAGTCGTAGTTTGGGAAGCACCCCGTTTGAAAAGAAGCTAAAGGGTTATCATCTAAATGAAAATAACATCAAGAACATCTATTTAGAAGCACTCGACAAGCTGAACAAGTACTCAAACTTTCATAGCTATCTTGGACTTCGCAGTTTTCTAAACGAAAACTTCTTCCTTAACAGTCACACACTCAAGCAATTATCTAATAATGAGCTGTCCTTCTATTTTGTAGCAGGACTAGAGTTTGGCAATAATTTTAAAACAGAAAAAACAGAATAAAATGGAAAATCTAATTCAGGAAAGAACTGAAATCCTATTTCTTTACGAAATCGAAAATGCAAACCCCAATGGTGACCCACTCAATGAAAATCGTCCCCGATTTGATGTCGAAGATAGCCGAGCTATTGTCTCAGATGTCAGACTTAAAAGAACCATTCGGGACTATTGGTTTGAGTATAAGGGGTTTAATGGAAGTGATGGCAAGGACATTTTTGTTAGAGAAACTAAATACTCTGATAAAGGGATAGACTATATTGCAAGCGGAAAGCACCGTATTGCAGATTTCAAAAAGGACAAAAAGACTAGCAATGAAGACCACCAAAAAAAGATTCTAGATACCTGTATAGACATCCGAGTGTTTGGTGGTGTACTTCCTATGGCTAAGGATTCTTTCACCTTTACAGGGCCTTGCCAGTTCCAAATGGGCAAATCTCTTAACAAAACAGAAATAATCGAAGAACAGGGCACAGGGGCTTTTGCTTCCGGCGACAAAAAAAAGCAAGCTACTTTTAGGACGGAATACAAGCTACCCTACGCAATCATCGGTTTCAATGGAATAATCAATGAAAAAGCTGCGGCCTATTCTAAAATGACTAATGCCGATAAGGATTTATTGATTGATGGCATTTGGAATGGTACTAAAAACCTAATTTCAAGGTCTAAGTATGGACAAACACCACTCCTGCTTTTGACTATTGACTACAAGGAGCCTTTTTACATTGGCAACTTAAGACAAAGAGTAAAACTAGCCTGTGAAAATGAGCTAAAAATCAGAAGCACAGATGATTATGCGCTTGATGTTACCAAACTCATTCAGACACTAGAAGGAAATAAGGATAAAATAAAAAGCATTAATCTTCAAGTTGACAATAGATTAACCTTTGTGGAGAATGGAAAAAGTATAGACCTAAAAGCAAGACTAAATGAAATCTCGTAAAATACTAATATTCGATCTGTACGGAGAATATGGGCATTTTAGGAAATTCAATACGACATCTTCGCCACTAACCTATTCGGCACCCACCAGATCTGCCTTAATTGGTGTTTTGGGTGCAATATTAGGCGTAGAAAGAGAAACGGGACCTAATCAATATGCTAAAGACACCATACCGCTTTGTGATTTTTTCTCGAAAGAGCAAGCTGAAATTGCCATTCAGGTGGTTAATCCAGTCCAAAAGGTAAATATTGGCTTTAATTTACTGAAGACACAAAAAATAGCTAAGACTTTTTTCAACATCGAAAAGCGCACACAAACAGAATTTGAGCTTTTAAAAAATCCAAAATTCCGTATTTTTGTGTATCACTCTGAGCCTACTGTTCTTCAGGAATTATCGGATCGCATTAAGCAAAGGAAGCACTTTTTTACGCCGTACTTAGGCTTGAGTCAATTTACTGCAATCATTGATTGGGTCGGTTTGACTGATGCCGAACAGGTGGTAAGTCAAAATGAATACCAAGATATTCATTCTATTATCAACTTGCTAAAGATTAAGGAGAATGCTATTAAGTTTCAAAAAGCATTCTACACCACGGACACCATGCCCCTAATCTTGCGACAAAACCGGATAGTTGATGAATATGCTCAAGTTTTATTGGAGCGTGATGGCCATCCAATCAAAATTAAGGATACACCTTACTGGGTAACAGACTTTGGCAATATTATTTTCTTATGATTGAAATTATTTCACATCCGGGCAAACCTTTAGTCAATCACCTGCGTGAAGTAGCACTTCGCTGTGCTGAGACCATTAGAAAGGAAAATTTTGGGTTTGAAATAGACAAACAACTTCTAGTTGATTTAGCCTACATTATGGGGGCGGTTCATGATATTGGTAAGGCTACTGCTAATTTTCAAGCGTATATTCATTCCGGTGGACAGCAAATCATTCGACCTAAACATCACGCATTAATTTCAGCGTTTGTTGCCAGAGAAATTGCTTATCGGATAGTAAAGAAATCTGCGTCCAGTTCGCTTGACAAACAACTTCTACCCTATTTTATTTTTACTTCCGTAAAAAGACATCATGGAAATATCCTGAATTTTAGTGATGAATTAGAAAAAAATCGGAGCAAGGAAGATGATCTAAAGGTTTTGTCCCAAAGATTTTATGACCAAGAAGTGCAAGCCATCTTAAATGACTTATTAGAGCCCATCGGAATAAGCTACCAATGGGCTAATTTCAAGAAGCTTATGCGCAATCCTAATCGGATTTTCGACCGTTTTGACGACTTTTCGATGGAGGTAATCGGCGAAGAATTTGCTGAATTATCTGATGAGCTAAAAGCACAATATTTTTATTTGCATCAAACCTTTTTTTCGACCCTGCTCCTTTCGGACAAAACGGATGTCATTCTTGGTAAGGAATATGCCCACTCAGCCGCTTTTGACTTCAACGCCATTGAAGCCTATCGTATCAAACAGGGATGGAATGTCCCAACAGATAAGGAAATCAATAACCTAAAAAACAAGTCCTATTATGAAGGAATAAAAAACCTGAAACATATTTTCCGAAAGGAACAACATCTTTACTCGATCACATTACCGACAGGGCTTGGTAAAACCATCACTTCGCTGGCCATTGCCATGGAACTAAAAAAATTACTGGCAGACCAGCAACCAAAAATCATCATCACCATCCCATTTACTTCAATTATAGACCAAAACTATCAGGTCTTTGAAGAAATTTTTCAGAATCCACCTTCCACTATTTTGCTTAAGCATCATCATCTGGCAGAACCTAAATACAAGATAGATGATGACGAAGTGAAAAATACTTCTGAAAGTACATTCCTAATTGAAACTTGGCAATCTGAGATAATTGTCACCACTTTTGTACAGCTATTAGAAGGTATTTTCACAAACAAAAAAGGCAAGCTTCTTAAATTCCCAAATCTCATCAACTCTATCATCATTCTTGATGAAATTCAACAAATCAAATTTGAATTTTGGGAATTGATACGGACTGCTTTTCGTGTCCTTGCGGAAAAATACAATTGCTACTTTATCCTAATGTCTGCTACTCAACCCTTAATTTTTACCCCGGATAAAGAAATTCAAGAAATCATTCCCGATTTTCAGCAATATTTTCGATTTTTCAAACGCACCAAACTAGTCAATCTGACTAATCAGGTAGTCCGTTTAGATGATTTTTCTCAAGAAATCGTCAATTATCATCGCCAAAATCCAAAGGAAGACCTTTTGGTTATCCTAAATACCAAAGTTACGGCTTTAACTTGCTTTAAATCTGTTGCTGAAACAATACCGCAGGATAAGGCCAATTTATTCTTTCTATCCACATTTATCACCCCGTATGAACGAAAAATCATCATCGCTAAAATCAAAGAAAAGAATAACAGCCTACCCAACATAATTATTTCAACTCAGCTAATAGAAGCCGGTGTAGATATTTCTGTTCACACCGTATTTAGAGCGATGGCACCATTGGATTCCATTATACAGGCTGCGGGCCGGGCAAATCGCTATTGGGAAAACAAAGAAGCAAGCTCTGTTTATCTGTATCGAATTGAAGAGCTCGAAAAGGCTACAAATATGATTTACGGAAGTGTCCTTATAAACAAAACACAAAATGTGCTCAAAGACATTGACACCATTGATGAGAACAATTATCTCCAACTTATCGAAGCCTATTTCTTAGAAATTCAAAAACAATCCCAAAACATTGAGTCCGACATTCTAAAACACCTGCTGAAACTTAATTTTGAAGATTTAGGCAAGTTCAGTTTTATCGAAGAAAGAGAAACGGAGTCCATATACATCCAACTAAACGAAAAAGCCAAAGATTGTTGGGACAAATACATAGCTATTTATGCCGACCCGGACACATCTATATTTGAGAAAAGAGCTCAATTTGCCCTTATTAAGGCCGAGTTTTACGACTTTGTCATAAATGTACCTGTCCCTTGGGATAAGCAAAACATTGTCTGGGATACTGAACCGGAATATCATTTTTATCTATCCAAACTGGAAGCACCTTCTATCAACTATACTTACGAAGAAACCAATTTTAGGAAAAATTTTGGCTACCAACCTATTGAGCAACAAACCTTAAACTTCTAAAAATGAACTACACCTACCTAATCTTTCCGGAAGTACACCTAAAAGTAAGAGACGGGCATAAGTTACGTGGTTATTTTGCCAACAAATTCGGTAAGGACAGTGACTTATTTCACAATCACGACACGAATGGAAAAACTATTTACCGCTACCCGAAAATTCAGTATAAGGTGGTCAAAGGTTCGCCTATGGTCATCGGAATTGAAGATGGAGCCCAATTGATTATCGAACGTTTTTTAGGTATTACACATATCGAGATTGACGGAGTAACTATTCCAACTGACCATAAAAACATGAAAAGTCGAGAAGTTGATATCGGAGTAGAATCCGCACTTCATACCTATAAATTTTTGAATCCTTGGCTTGCGTTAAATTCTAAAAACTACCAAAAATTTCAGAGAGTAGATGTCAAAGAACAAAAAAGCATGCTGGAATCAATTCTAATACGCAATATGCAATCCTTCTTTAGTTCTCTCCGATACAGGGAAAAACAACGCATGATGGTTTCGCTAGACCTAAGAGAAGTACCCGTTAACTTTAAGAATGAATCCATGTCCGGCTTTAAGGGTAAATTTACAACTAATGTTCTTTTGCCTGATTTTATCGGGTTGGGCAAATCCGTCTCACGGGGTTTTGGAACGATACAAAGACAATAATTTAGTATTATGCAACTACACTTGAACACCTATGGCACCTACTTACACGTAAAAGACAAGCTGTTTGAAATAAAAATCACTGAAAACGATGTGACTAAAAAACACCATGTGGCGGCACACAAAGTCAAAAGTATATGGGTGGCATTGGGCATCGCCATATCTAGTGATGCCGTCAAATTAGCCATTCAAAACAATATTGACATTGTTTTTCTGGACTGGAATGGCAGTCCACTAGGACGTGTATGGCATAGCAAATTGGGAAGTACTACACTCATTAGGCGAAAGCAACTGGAATTTAGTCTAGGCAATGAAGCCGTTCAATATATCAAAACTTGGATTTCTAAAAAAGTGGGCAATCAACTAAGTTTCATCAAAGACCTAAAAAAGCATCGCAAACAGCATCAGCTATTTTTGGATGATAAAATCCTTCGCATTTCAAAGCTGCAAAAGACAATTTTGGATATAGAAGCCGATAATGTAGATGAGATAGCGGAGCAATTGCGCGGATGGGAAGGCACGGCAGGAAGGCTATATTTTGAGACTTTAGCTTAT
>JALVCY010000659.1 GCA_027009605.1 Saprospiraceae bacterium | reverse complement strand
CCAAACCACCAAGATGTTTGAACCACGAAAGATACGACATTTTTTTTACCACGAAAGACACGAAAAACACGAAAGGCACGACATTTTTTTACCACGAAATCCACGAATTAAAGGTTAAAGGTCAAGGGTTAAGGGTTAAGGGTTAAGGGTAGGCCGTATCCAAACCACCAAGATGTTTGAACCACGAAAGATACGACATTTTTTTTACCACGAAAGACACGAAAAACACGAAAGCCCCTTGAACGTGCGAAGCACAAATTGAACGCCCGAAGGGCAAATTGAACGTGCAAAGCACAAATTGAACGCCAAAGGCATCTGAACGCCAAAGGCCTACCCCTCCCGATACAAATAATAACTCAAAGCAATCAAAGGAATATTCTTAGTCAATACCCCAAAGGGATGCAGCCAATAATGTGGGGCACCAATGGTCAAAATCAACATATACACCAGCATGGTCAACATCTGCAAAACTAGCATCTTCTTCCGATACTTCTTGTTTAATACGGCTATCCCTAAGAAAATATCTGCCAAACTGCCCAGCCAAATAAATAAAACAGCCATAGAGTGATTCGCTCCGATTTCTTTCATCAGTCCATAGCTTTCGTCCCAAGAGATGAAAGAACTCAAGCCTGAAAAAATCCAAATAAAACTGATGGCCAATAAGGCAAATAATTTGGGAAAGTCATTTCCCCGGGTAAGCTGATTGGCCTGAATACTTTTACTCACTTCCGGAAACTGCGCCGGGTAATCATCGACCGAAATGCTTTGGAACATCTTAAAAGTGTCCTTATTAAAAATACCAATGGACGCACTAGGAAAAACGGTAAATAGGGCACTAAAAGCCCACTCCGGAATTTTTATAAATTTTCCATTCTTCCCTTTTATGGCTGAAAAGACTTTTCTGACGGGTTCCGGTTTAGATACTGAAAACACTTGGGTTGGAAAGCGGTCAAAGTCTTTTAGGATGCGCTGAACAAGCTCCGTCAGATGGCTGATGTGCACAAATGGAATAGGCTTTTCACTAAATAATGGGATGATGGGAAACTGCACTGCTTCCGCAAAAAACTGTGTGCTTTTTCCGTTTCTCCCCAGTACAATTCCCGGATATACAACCTTAGCTTGTTCATAGTCAAGTAGAAAATTGTCTGTTATTTTCTTAGATTTTAAGAACAGCGTTGGTGGATTATCTTTTTCGGCTCCAATGGCTGAGATGTGGATGACCTTGATTTTTCTTTCTTTGCATTTTTGGTACATTTCGATGGGCGCAACAGTTTGTATGCGGGAAAAATCGCCTTCGATAATTCCTATGGCATTAATCACCCAATCGACTCCTTCCAAAAGTGCCTCCCAATCATTCTCTTTCGAGAAATCGACTTCTCTCCAATGCTGATAGCCTTCAACAGGCCGCCTTCCGCCTGTAATCACTTGATAATCAGCGACTAATGAATGAAATATGGCACTTCCGATAAAGCCGGTTGCCCCAAGAATTAGAATATTCATTTTACAAAAAGGCTTTATAGACCATTAGATAATAAAGATACATCGCCCCCAGAAAGGAAGGAATACCGAGATAAAACCAAGCTTTCATAAGTTGGTGAAATTTAGGGGGCAATTCGTGTTGGTTCTCGATTAACTTCTTCAATTTCACCTGAATAAAGGCAGCCCGAATCCAGAGCACCACCACCAAAAAACTAACCGCCAATACTACCCAAAACCACTTAGTATAAGTCAGTCCCATGATTTGCGAAAGCATAATTCCGGTAATCAACTGAATAATTACCGAAGGAGTCGTAAAAATCAAATCGGCAATAATCACAAAATTTAACACATCTTTGACCGTAGAAAATGGAGATTTTTTATAGGTCAGATACAAATAAAACGCACTTCCCAAACCTGTCCCTATCATTAATGTGGCACTTAGGATGTGGATTAGTTTTAGTAGGTGGTAGGTCATGAGTTAACGGTGTAGCGGTTTAAGGGTATAGCGGTGTAACGGGTAGGCGGCATCCAAACCACCAAGATGATTGAACCACGAAAGATACGACATTTTTTTTACCACGAAAGACACGAAAGGCACGACATTCTTTTACCACGAAAGACACGAAAGACACGAAAGGCACGAAAATTTGAACCTGCCTTTGCCGGCAGGCGGGCGTGCAAAGGACAAATTGAATCTGCCCCCCGTGCAGCAGACGGGTGCCGAAGGCCAACTTTAGTAGGTGATAGGTCATGGTGATTTTCTTTTGGCTTTTAGTGTACTTGTTTTTCTCTAAAATAGCAACTGCTATCCAACCTGATGAGTTCATCTACAATGCTAAACTATGTATTTATAGGGAGAGCTTTGAATAATCAATTCGGAGTTGAATTTTTTTCTAAACTTGACTTGAAGATTTTGAATTGTGGCAGATGTCATTGGACTCCGGGTACAAATAATAAAAGACTTCTTTTTCTGTTTTATGCGATCTTGACTTAATCGTAAAATGGTCATCTCAATTTGCTTTATAGCATGATTTATATCTTGCCCTTTAAGCTCAATATAGAATTCCATTTCTTTAATCAGGAACATAAAATCACAACGCAAGCCACTAGTAATTTCGCAGCCGTCAACGATAATTTGAGTAGCCAATACCTCATCTTTATTCTCAATAGTGAGTTGGCTTCTCCTTTCCTTAAAAACAACAAGTTTATTCCTATTTTTTATAGTACATTCTTTTTTCATATCCTAATACTCAATATCAAGCAACTGCCCAAAGTCTATAGAGATGTCATTGGACACAGCATCCAATAGATTCTGGGAAATCAAGCGAGTTTCCTTATCAATTAAACTTTTCTTTTTCCCATCAAAAATGGCATAAGCCGCAATATCGTCCGGGTTTAAGACTTCTTGAGCAGGAATTACTTTGTTCACAGCACTTGTTTTCCCGACATCTTCACTAATTATTTTACCGGCCTCTACTAAATTATTAAAGGAAGAGAGAATATATGGACTATGAGTAGTAATGATTATTTGGTAATTACCATCGCTATTAAAAGTTCTAGCCAATAACTGAACAATCTTCTTTTGAGCAGTGGGGAATAAATGAGCTTCAGGCTCTTCGATATACAAAGTTGCATTCTCGTTGATAGCACTCAATACTTTCAGTACCAAAATTAAGGGTAAAATCTCCTGTTGACCGGAAGAAGCATTAGACAGATTAACTTTTCTTTTATCCTTATGGACTATATAATCTTTCTCTTTCTCCCGTACATACGCCCCATTCATGATTTCATTAATGACCTTATCAAATTCCTTGTAACTTCTTTTACTAGAATCTAAAAAATTTAAAAATCCTCTTGTAAACCCTTCGTAAATCGAACCAAACTCTACTAAAAAAGGATCAAGAGATTTATTATTGCTTAGTATTGAAAATATGCTACTCTGTAGAATAGCGAAAAAACTGCGACCGGCAGGGATAAAATGCTGTTGATTAGCCAAAGCTTCTGAAAATTCACTTTTTAGAAGGTCATTAAAGCGATTTCTCATCATTATGTTTGCAATAAAAGCTCTCCCTTCCAAAGAATTCTTCTGCTGCTCTTCTTTAAAAATTTGCTTACCCTTAGAGAATAATTTCACAAAATTTTCAGAGTAATTAAATTTTAAGCTATTCAACCGGCTAATGGTAATCCAAGTCTCCGCATTTAAGGTGTATGAAATTTTAAAATCTCCTGCCGGCCACGATTCTTTGGGAAAATAATTTCGGAATCTTTTTTTCTGATTGGAGTCAAGCGTTCTTTTTGTTTCCCCATTTTGTATGGACTTAATTATTTCAGAAGTAAACGTTTTAAAAAAATAAAGTAGCTTGACACTAATACTTTTCCCTGATGCCTGTGGCCCAATGAGTATATTAATTTTTTTGAACTCAAATTCTATCTTTTTGAATCCGCCAAAGTTTTCAATTAATATTCTTTCCATTCAGTAGCAGTTTATTCCTGTTTTGCTCGGTTGATGTTTCTTTTTAGATGCCATCAAGTAGCTTCCAACACAAAAGTCACTCTAAAAGTATAACCATAATAGAGCTAACCGGTTAATTTTCAGAAACTTATCTATTTCAAACACAAAAAAAGGCTTATTTCAACAAAGATAAGATTTTTTGCTAATTTAGCCAAGTTTACCTCCTTTTTTCGTTAAGAGCCTTTTTAGCGCCGAAGGCCATTGACGGTGTACCGGTACGGTGTAACGGGTGAGCGGTATCCCAACCACCAAGATGATTGAACCACGAAAGGCACGACATTTTTTTACCACGAAAGACACGAATTAAAGGTTAAAGGTCAAGGGTTAAGGGTTAAGGGTAGGCGGTATCCAAACCACCAAGATGTTTGAACCACGAAAGGCACGAAAGGCACGTCTTTTTTTTACCACGAAAAACACGAAAAACACGAAAGGCACGACATTTTTTTACCACGAAAGACACGAAAAACACGAAAGCCCCTTGAACGTGCGAAGCACAAATTGAACGCCCGAAGGGCAAATTGAACGTGCAAAGCACAAATTGAACCTGCCGGCAGCAGGCGGGTGCCGAAGGCTAACTTATGTAGGTAGTAGGTCATAATCTTGGATTCAAATTACCGGTCTCCGTAGTGTCCAAAACAGGAAGCAATCTCTAAATTACCATCCTTTATTCTATAAATTAAGCGATGTTTATCCGTAATTCTCCTAGACCACCAACCACGTAAATCGCCCTTTAGGGATTCGGGTTTTCCGATTCCCCCATAAGGATCTCTAAAAATATCAAGAATAAGCTCCCAAAGCTTGGCCGGAAGTTTGGCATTTTCCTTTTTCAGCCGGTAGATGTCTTCTTTGGTCTTCTCACTTAAAAGAATAGGGTACATTTCTAATTATTAACCATTTTAAAGAAGGCATCTTTGGATGTTTTATAAGCCATCTTATTGTCTAACTCAATCGTGGCTGAAAGAATTTTCATACTATTCGTTAAATCGGAGACATCATCAGCATCAGGCATCCAAAATCCGGTAAAAATAGAATATGCACCGAATTTAGTAATGGTGCTGAATAAAAAATTGATCAATTCGTTTTTTATCCGTCGCTTGCCAAACTGAATTTGATTGGTCAAAATCAAATCCGCTAATATAATCCCCACCTCCAGTTGTAAGGATGCATCAACCCAGTTTTTAAGGTAGCTGATTTGTGGAGCCGGATGAAAAGCAAGCATTTTAAAAGTCTCATATTCCGGCTTATTTTTTTTAATATCCCCCACCATCTCCTTGAAAGAATTCGATAAATTTTCAAATATAGGCGACACTATTTTTTCATAAGCAAGAAGGACAGCAGAAATTGCTTTTGCTAAGTCCGAATAGGGGGCTAACTGGAGATTAACAGAAATATGCTTGCTCATTGCATCGGAGAATGATTGTAAATCAAGACCACTATCTACCAGCCATTCCAGTACATCTATCCGCAGATCGAAAATATTTTCCAAAAGACTATTGGCCACGTCTTCCACGGAGTCATCTTGGCTTCTGATGGTTATCAAATCTACCAAATCTTCAACATCTTGCCGAACAGATTTTTGAGAAAAAATATCTTTTTTAAGGTTGGCAAATGCCACGAATCTACCTATTGGCTCTTTTAGCGCTATCATGATTTTGGTTTAAAGTACTTCTGTCCACTATTACAACAAAAATAAGGAAAAAATGGACTTAAAGTTCTATTTTTTTTATTTTGGTCTTACTGGTACGTAGGAAAATTTACCAAATTGCGAAAGAAATTCAAAACAAAAGGCTCATTATCAATTATTTACAAAACTATAAATTCTGCAAATGTTCGTCCTGTCCCCATTGCAAAAAGGGAAATTTGAATTCTTTACAGCTCAACGATATAGTGATAAAGCAAGCCAAACGCCGAAGGCAAACGTTGCGAAGCAACAAATTGAACGCCGAAGGCAAGTTGAACGTCCGAAGGACAAGTTGAACGTCCGAAGGACAAGTTGAACGCCAAAGGCAATCTCACTCATCCACAATCACAATCTTAGGCCTATGCGCATATTTAAAATACCTTAAGCTACCGTAGGTCATAAAAAACAGGCCTACAAATAGTAGAATTCCTATTAATTTCCGTTTGTCGTAAGACCTTTTGATGGTGGTATCACATACGCCACCGGGACATTTTTCTACTTTTATTTTTAGTTTTTGGTAGAGTATGCAGCCCAAGCAAATCCCGAAGGCCGATTCCAAAAACATCAGTGCCAAACACACAAAACAAATACTCAATCGAACCAACGAAATCACATCAAACAATATATAAAACGTCATAATCGCTCCCAAAATCAAGCCCAAAAACCAAGCGAATTGTTTGGGTTTGGCTTCCACCCAATCCGGTTCTTGATGATACACGATCAATTCGCCCAACATCATATAGGGCGCATACTTCGGATTGATGACCGTCCGTATAAAAAACTCTATAATAAACGTAATCGAAAAAAGCTCCGCCCACAGCAACGTCCGCAGCGTAAACACCGAAAACACACTCAACAAGCCCACCAAAAACATAATGCCGGCACTCGCCCGTGCGTCCCGCTCATTGATAACCTTAAAGTCATAGCCTTCGACGCTTTCCCCAAAATTAAAAAATATACCCATCTCAGTCTATTTTTTCAAAAAAGTGGTTTTATAGCCCGCTTCTTTGATGGCATTGGTGATACTCAGGAAGTCGGTTTGGGTCGAATCGTACTCGATGGTGGCTTCGTCATCTTTGGAAGAGGCTTTGACTTTGACGACCCCTTTTATCTTGGACACATTGTCTTCCAA
>JALVCY010000658.1 GCA_027009605.1 Saprospiraceae bacterium | reverse complement strand
GGGTTTTGGTGGGGGCGGCTATTTTTCGGACGTTTTTTTCCATACGGACTTCCACGACCAAGTCGTCCACCATCTTTTTCATTTCTTTGATGAAGGTGCCGGCACTATATTCTCCCGCTTCGATTTGTTTTAGTTTTCTCTCCCATTGACCGGTGAGCTCGGCGGACTTAAGTAATTGATTCTGAATGGTTTCTATGAGTTGGATGCCGGTTTCGGTGGCATGGATTTGCTTTCGGATACGCTTGGTATATTTGCGTCGAAAAAGTGTTTCGATGATATTGGCCCGGGTCGAAGGGCGACCAATTCCATTTTCTTTCATCAATTCTCGAAGCTCTTCGTCATCGACTTTTTTGCCGGCGGTTTCCATCGCCCGGAGCAAGGTGGCTTCCGTGTAATACTTGGGTGGCTTGGTCTGTTTTTCCATGAATAGCGGTTCGTGGGGACCGCTCTCCCCTTTGACGAAAGTCGGTAAAACAGCCGCTTCTTTTTTCTTATCAGCTTGCTTGCTTGGGGGCAAGACGACTCGCCAATTCTCTTCTAAGATTTCTTTGCCGGTGGCTTTAAATTCTACTTCTTGCACTTCGCCAAATACCACCGTATTCGACACCACCGCATCGGGATAAAAGGCCATAATAAATCGCCGGGCAATCATATCATACACTTGTTGCTCATTGCCCATCAAGTTTTTTTGAACACCTGTCGGAATGATGGCGTGGTGATCCGTGACTTTATTATTATTAAAAACTTTTCGGGATTTGCGGATTTTATTTCCCAAAAGGGGCTGCGTAAATGGACTGTAATTAGATAGTTTTTTCAAGATACCAGGTACTTTCGGATAGACATCATCGGGCAAGAAAGTGGTATCTACTCTCGGATAAGTCACTACTTTTTGCTCGTAGAGTTTTTGGACAATTTTTAAGGTCTGGTCTGCCGACAAAGAAAATTTATTATTACAATACACTTGCAATCCCGTCAAGTCAAACAGCTTCGGCGGATGCTCCTTACTTTTCTTTTTGGAGACCGAAGTAACGGTAAAGGGATGCCCCGTAATTTTTTCCAATAAGGCTTGCCCATCGGCTTGCTTGGTAAATTTCCCCTTGAGCGAATTAAAATCCGTATCCCGGTAAATCGTATGTAATTCCCAGTAGGTCTGCGGCTTAAAATTTTTGATTTCGTGATGCCGCTTTACCAGCATGGCCAGCGTGGGCGTTTGCACTCGACCCACAGAAAGCATTTGCTTGTAGCCCCCATATTTTAAGGTATATAACCGGGTGGCATTCATACCCAACAACCAATCGCCTATCGCCCTAGAAGTACCTGCATAAAATAAATTATCATAGTCCGCAGCATCTTTCAATTGCTGAAACCCTTGCTGAATCGCTTGAGCCGTCAATGACGATATCCAAAGCCGTTGCACCTTCCCCTTGTAGCCCGCATGTTGGATAACCCACCGCTGAATCAACTCCCCTTCTTGCCCCGCATCCCCGCAATTAATCACCACTGACGCTTTCGCAAAAAGTCGTTTTACTACATCAAACTGCTTCTTAACTCCTTCATTATCAATGAGTTTAATCTCAAACTTATCGGGGAGCATGGGTAGATTATTGAGATCCCATTTTTTCCAATGCGGCTTATAGTCCTTGGGTTCATACAAGGTACAGAAGTGCCCAAAGGTCCAGGTGACCTGATAGCCATTGCCTTCAAAATAGCCGTCGTGCCTAGAGTTCGCCCCTAGGATTTTGGCAATTTCTTTAGCTACGCTGGGTTTTTCGGCAATGCATACTTTCATTGGTGGATTCTCCTATTTTCATTGTGGTGAAGGTACGGATTTTTTAGTTCTTGGCAAAATGCTTGTGTGCCATTCGATTCCACTCCAATTTTGATTTAAATTTTGCGTTTTTTTAAGACATGGAAATGCACAACTCAATGAGCAATTATTGCAAAACATGCTCAATCAATTGTGCGATATGTTATTTTTACCCAGAATTAGTAAGGACAAACAGACTACTGCTTTCACAAATCCTTATAAACCATTGCCAAAACTTCATCTACCGCATCGACAACCATTTTGGCATTTTCTTTTGTAAAACATAAAGCAGGCTTACTTTTCAATACATTATCAAATGGCCCATCCGTACTAATCAAAATCAAACGCTCTCTAAGCTCATTTTTAATATGATGTGCCAATGGTGTATCTGGTTCGCCATTCTCTTTGACGATTTCAACACCTATAAATAACCCCGAACCCCGAACATCACCAATACAAAAATATTTTTGCGCAAGCGAACGAAATAATGCCATATAATAATCACCAACCGACTTGGCTTTCTGCTGTAAGCCTTCTTCTTCTATGACTTCTAATACCGCCAAACCAATGGCACAAGAAACAGGATTACCACCAAAAGAGCTAAAGAACTCGACTCCTTGCTCAAAGGATTCCGCAATTTCTTGAGTAACAATAACCGCTCCCATCGGATGACCATTGCCGATGGGCTTGCCGACAACAACCATATCGGGCACCACGTCATGCGCTTCATAACCCCAAAAATAATCGCCCAATCGCCCAAATCCGGTTTGCACTTCATCACTAATACACACGCCACCTTGCGCACGGATAGCAGGATATAATTCTTTCAGATAACCATCCGCCAAAGGCACTTGTCCGGCACATCCTACAATTGGTTCGCTTATAAAGGCTGCGACGGAGAGACCCGAATGATTTAGTTGTTGAATAGCTTCTTTAGCATATTTTCTACCCGCATCTAGACCACTATATTTGCCCCGATACACATCCGGAATATCAACTTGTAAAATAATCTCTTTTTTGCCTTGCCCCTTCTTATGAGCATATTTGTAGTGACTAATATCTGTCGCCGTTCGAGTATGTCCATGATACCCATGTTCCATAACCATCACCCCTTTATTGGCACTATACTGATAAGCGATTCGAATGGCAAGGTCTGTTGCTGCACTCCCAGAATTTACAAAGAAAACACGATTAAGTGACTTGGGGAATTTTGCCAAAAGTTGCTCTGCATATTTTGGCAATAAATCATAGAGATATCTTGTATTCGTATTTAACTTAGCCATCTGGTGCTGTCCAGCAGCAACCACCTTGGGGTGTGCATGACCCACTTGCGGAATATTATTGTAAGCATCCAAAAAAGTATTTCCATATACATCGTACATATACTGAAACGCAGATTGCTCCAAGTAAACCGGATTTTTGTAGCTTACTGAAAGAATGGAACTAATCGAGTCATACCTTTTGGAAAGTGCTTCTTTGGGTGTTTGGGGAGTAACGACATCAAAACCTATGGCTTTAATAAATTCACTTTTAGCCTTTAACGGACTGATTGTTAGCCACTTATACAATAAATTCTTTGCAGGCATCTCTGAACTAAAGGCATATTCATTTGTAGGATTCACCTTTCGGGAATGTGCCGCATTTAAAATACTCGTACACAATCGTGCGCCAATCAAGTAGTACAAAATCTCGACTTCTTGTTTTTGCAAAGGAAAAACATCGTGATAGCCTTTTAAAAAGTATGTGGCCATTTGCAGTGGATTCTCCGCCCCAAAACAAATATAGGTGATGGCGATAGCTACTTCATTAATTAAATTAGAGTAGGCTAAATCTCCAAAATCAATGGCTCCTGATACGATATTATTTTTCGTCAATACATTCCATTCATTCGGGTCATTATGGATAATTTGCTTTCGCAAAATGGGTAACTTAGGCTGCACATTTTCTTCAAACTGCAAAAAGAAATATCGAATAATATTTCGTTCGTGGGCATCTACAATATCTTCTAAGTATTTTTTATTCAATCCAAAATATTGCAAATCCCACTCCCATGCTCTCGCCTTAATCGTATAGTTTTTGGCATCTTTCAACTCCCAATCCATTTCAGCGACAAATGCTCCAAAGGATTCTATCAAGCTCTTGGTATAATCCGCATCACCTAAAAACACCCCGTCCAGATAGGAAAGCATTCGTATTATTAGCACATTCTCTTGATACTCAATTTTTTTCTCAAAAGAACCATCCACGAAGGATATTGGCCGTGGATATTTATTAGAATTTTCACTAGACAATGAAGCCAATATTTCATTTTCAGCCTGCACAGAATCAAATAATGACTCTTCAAAGACATACGTCTTAAAAATATATTTTTGACCGGATTCTAGCTCAACCAAATAATTACTATTATCATAGCCATTAAGCTTTTTAACATTCCTTACGTCAACGCCATAGTGTTCTTTTATCACTTCCTTCATCAGACCAATTTCTTTACTTTTGTCTTCTCAGACAGCTGATTATCAACAATTTGCGTCAAAATATTTAACCCCGGTGTTTTCCCGATTTCAATAGAACCCAATTCTTTTTGCATACCCAAAGCCCTTGCACCATTGATGGTTGCCCACTTCAAAAGTGTTTCAAAAGGGATGTATGAATTGTACCTAGCTATGGTTTTCATTTCTTCTAGGATGGAAAGTTTCCAATTCGAAGTCAAGCTATCTGTACCGATAGTCATCTTTGCATTTTCGTCGATGAAAGCCTTATAATTTGGGAGTGCATTTTCTATATAAAGGTTGGCATTTGGACAAGTCGCCCAATACACATTTTTACTCCAATCCTGAGCATCCCGAATGGCTTCTTTTTGCGTAAGCGTATTATGGACAAACAAAGTCCGGCTTTTAGGATTCAAATATTCCATGGTCTTATAAATAGAAGGCTGCCCCGTTTTCTTAAAATGCGCTATGGATAATCCAAAGTCCTTATAAAAATCGACAAACCCACCTTTCTTGCGCAGAAAAAACTCATCTTCAGCAGCCAATTCTTGATTGTGAATACTGACCGTCGCATTTTGGGGATTGAGTGATTGGAATTGAGCAAACAACTCATCACTCACACTGTACGGCGCATGGGGCACAAAACTTTTGCGATGGCCTTTCGGCAAACTAATCGCATCATAAACGGGTTGATACTGCGCCATGGTTTCTTCCAGATGGCCTTGCAGCAAATCAAACAACTCCACAAACGTATAATATCGTAAATTCCCTTTCGCTTTTTGCGCAAGCGTATCGGTCTTATTGCTAATATCTCCAACGGCCACAATGCCGTTACGCATCATTTCTTTTTCGGCACGGACTATTGCGGCATCAATTTGTTTTTGTGGGAAGTCACGCATGGTCACCACCTTGCCGATAAAGGTAATTAACCCCGTCCCTGTATCCACCAATCCCTTCAAATGGGATAGTTCCAGATGACAGTGTGTATTAATGAAACCGGGCACTAAATGCCCTCCTTCATAAAAATCTACACTTTGGGGAATCTTGCCTTTAAGAGCTGAGACATCCGTTATAACACCTTGATTATCAACAGTGACAACCCCATTTTTTATCACTTTTCCGGTAACGGTATGGACATAGGTCGCTCCAAATTTTTGCATAACGCTTTTCTTTTCTGCAAAGATAAGTCTTTAGCTCATACTTCTCGAAAAGACGCTATCCGCTAGCCCCGGATTCCGGGCTTAAAGCCGTAAGTCTTCCAATTTTACGCCGGGAAATTTAGACTTATCAAAGGAGAAAAAATCTTTGCCGTAGGCTTTATTCTTTTTTAGTCCGGAAAGATTCATCGTCACCCGCACCCCATCATGATAAAAGACTTTGATAGACTTGGGCTGATTCGTGGACTTATTGACCACCATTTTAACTTTGAAGAAATCGCTCATCTTATCCGTAGGCTTAAACTCGATTTCTGTCAGTTTTTCCTTTCCTTTTTTAAACTCACGGCTGATGTGATAGAGATATTCGCCGGTTTTATACATGTTGAAAAGCTTGTCAGGGGACACAAAATCTTCCCCGGCATCATCGGCATCACTCAACTGGACAGAATTGGTTTTGGGGGTATAAATCCATACATATTGGCCATTGCAATATATTTTTTGGTCGTGACCGATAACGCGGTATTGATCTCCTTTTTTAATAAATTTGACCGTATGGAGAGACGGCTCTTCACTATCCGGAATTTTTATCACGACCTTTATGTCCAACTCGTAAGACGTATAGGCATTAAACTTTTCATTCATCTTATCCAAGATAGCCGTAGCCTTTGGATCAGACTGTTCTGTAATTACCTGCTGCGCAAAAGCTGCCTGCATCATCAACATGACCACTGTCAAACTCATTAATTTCTTCATTGGATTCTATTTTAGTGATTCAACTCCTTGCGGAAAAAAAGATTTTGGTTCCGGTTGCATACAAGTTGAATCCGTTCGCATCTATAACGCCAAAGATGGTGCAAATCTGTCAAAAAGAACAGTCTTTGTCTGTTAAAGATGGGTTATTGGATGTATTGTTGCCGATTTTTACGGCCATTAGGCATTGACCTTGCCCGGCATAAGCGCTCCGTAATGATGCCGGCTCAAAATAAATCGGCTCCACACCCCAATAAAAAAAAGCAAGGTAACTGTTTAGGTGCCCCAATTTTTAGATAGAAAATAGGCATTTTTGTGGATATTGAAGCTACAATTTTTGAAGCGTAGCTGGGCTACGTGAGAAAATTTTAGCAAAAACAGGTGCAAAAAGGGCATTTTATAGCAAAAATTAGCGGGTGGCTAAATAGTTACAAAGCAAGATAACCCAATGATTTCAAACAATTTACACATTTAAAGAAAACAACTACTAAATCTTACCCTTCCTTATTCTTGATATAACCCCCTAAAAAGGTTATTTTTATAAAATAATTCGCCTTTTTTGCATTCCACAGGCAACAAAAACAACACAAACGTACTCTACTTTACCGAAGGGGTGATTATGGACGAACGACAACTAATCAAGGGGTGTTTGGAGAATCGAAAAGAAGATCAAAAAGAACTGTTTAGACGATTTTCCGGCAAGATGCTTTCTGTATGTCGCAGGTATGCGCGCCATGAGATGGAAGCCGAAGATATGCTCCAAGATGCTTTTGTCAAAATGTTCAAGAATCTCGACGCCTACAAAGGCAATGGCTCTTTTGAAGGTTGGTTGCGTAGAATAACTATCAACACCGCAATAAAACACTGCCAACGAAAATCATTCTCTAACGAGTTGCTTGGCTACGAAAAACTGCCTGATAATCGCTATTACGGGAACACGGGCTCGCCATTGGATGAAGATTTTTTGCTTCAACTGGTATCGGATTTACCCGACGGATATCGGTTGGTATTTAACCTATATGCCATTGAAGGTTTTAGCCATGCAGAAATCGCAGAAATGCTGGATATTACCGCTTCAACTTCCAGATCGCAGCTTGTCAAGGCCAGAAGATTGCTCCAAATGCGACTAGCTGAAGTAGAAGACTTTAATGCCAGAACCAACAGAATGGTGCCTTAATTAGGAATAATGTAAAAAAATGAATAGACAGAATTCAATAGACAGAAAATTTGCTCCACTTCGAGAGTCCACCGAAGATGCCCCCATGCACCTTTGGGAAAAAATTGAAGCACAAATCGAAGCGCCGTCAAAAGATAAACGCCGTTTCTTTTGGCTCAGCCTTTTGGGCTTAATGCTTGTAGGCTTGGGTAGTGTCATTGCACTGAGTACAGGACAAAAATCACCAAAGCTTCCAGCTCAATCAACCCCACTCCAAAACACAAACATAGACATTCAGAAGACCGTCAGCCAAACTCCGGATGCCAATACCGTAGCCGCTAACCTGCTTCCAACTCAATCCAACTCAAATCTAAAGCAACAAAGTCTATACAAAAAAAACACCCTAGACAATCAAAAAATATTTGTTGACAAGCCCTTGCACAAGCAGACCCATTTACCACAAGCCGGTCAAGCTACCAACCCAACGTCGAACACCCCCTCCCCAATAACCCAATCTGCACCCAACAATCTAGTATTAAAAACCGGATTGGTACAAAACATACCCTGCCTATCCCTACCCCTTCCGGAAAACTCTACTCCACTCCCCAATTTACATTTTGCGCAAGCCAAACCAAAGAAAGGATGCGTCGGCTCCAGAGTCATCAAAGTCCCCAAGTCCGTATTTATTGATGCTTACGCAGCGCCTATCTTTTCGAGTTCGTTCTACTCCGCTCGATCTCCTGAAGCAAAATCTTACGCTAGACTAAGAGATTCTACCGAACACAATGCAGTAGGGCTTTTAGCCGGAGTCAGAGTAGGCTATATTCACGAAAGTGGGCTTAATTTTAGAGCAGGTCTGGCTTGGCAACAAATCAGAAACCGATTCAATCAAATCATCGAACAAGATGAAAAGATGATTGTCCATACCCACAGAGACGACTTAGGCAACATCATCGGACGTGACACGACCTTTGAATATGGCCGTCGCCGATTGGATATTACCAATAAATACACCTCCATTGATTTGCCACTCAGTATCGGTTATATCTCCATGAAAAACAAAGTCCAGCTTGGACTCCATGTTGGCGCCGTACTCAACCTAAACTTCAGTCAATCAGGCACTTACATCAATCAAGAACATCAAATTGCCACCTTTGCAGAAAACCAAAAGATATTTAACAAAAGCATGGGTACCAGCTTTTTTGGGGCTGTCGAATTACAGTATTTGTTAAGTGAACGTTGGGGTATATTTTTGGAGCCACAAGCCCGATTCTACCCCAAAAGTTTGACGTCGGCACACTATCCTCTAAAACAAAACATTACTACTTTTAATGTACTCACCGGCGTGAAGTATATTTTTTAGTAACTATTTAGGCACTCCAATTTTTAGGTAGAAAATAGGCATTTGTATGTGTGTTGACGTAGGGACGCACAGCCGTGCGTCCCTACGTGAGAAAATTTTAGCAAAAACAGGCGCAAAAAGGGCATTTTTTGACCAAAATAGTGGGTACCTAAACAGTTACTTACATTTTTTAATAAGACAAAGCAGCAATAAATGCATTCGCAGCGTCTTACCCTAAAATAGCCACTCAGTACGGAATCATATTGACTAAAAGCTCTCTTTTCCTACTGTATTTTTCTCTAAAATAAATAAATCGATGAAGCTAAATATCTTAATCCTTTTCATTCTTGGCGCTTTTATAGGATGCCAAAAAGACGTAGATGAATTTCAGCCTTACGTCCAAACGGCTGTGGACTTTCCCGAAATATTAAAACCCCAACCAATCTACCGGCAATTTGATGCCGGCATAGACAGTGAGATTGATTTGGGTGCAGGCGAAGTCCTTTTTTTCCCGGCTCACTCGATGGTCAATAATAGAGGCGAGCTCCTTACGGGAAAAATAGACTTGGAAATCACTAAAATAGCTAAAAAAGCAGACTTGATTTTTAGTTACCTAAATTCTAATATTGCCTCCACTCAATTAAATAATTATCACATCATAAACATTAAAGCCTTTGCCAATAAGCAACATGCCTTAATCAAACCCGGGCATTTTGTCACCTTAAAATCCCCCATGGATAACGCCGTTACAGCGGGTTCCGTTTGGACAGGAGTCGTAGCACCGCCTAATATTTTTGAATGGAATGCAGTCGGAATTAACAACATCAGCGCTACCAATTGGGATGTGGGTGGCACGGATTATTCAGGCATCTCATACAAAACCAAAAAACTAGGCTGGATTAGTAGTGGACAATCATCATCCGGAGCAGTCCATTCGCTTTGTGTCAATTTGGGCGATGGCCTTAAACCGGCTCACACTAAGGTTTATTTTATTTTTGACGACCAATTTTCAGTTGCGGAATTAAAAGAGTTTTCGGACACCAAGCAGTTTTGCACTGATATTCCAAACAACACCAAAGGTCATCTCATTATCATCAATGAAGAAGAAAAAGGAAATTTTCGCTTTCAGGATAAGGCAATCACCATTTCCGGAGACTTAACCATTCAAGCACAACCCCGGAAAACGGTCTTGGAAAACATTGTCACTACCTTGAATAGTCTTTAAAGGGGCAATTGGGATCGGGCGCAGTCGGAGTTTGTCCTCATTTGACCCTTTTCGATAATTTGTAATGGGCATAAGTTTCGGGAAAAGTCCAAATTCCTTGGCTTCAGCCTGATTTTACTGTTAGTTTTAACCAACACCAACGAACCAAAAGTATGGGGACTTGAGCCTATTTCACCGTTGGTTTTACTTTACTGTTAATATTCTGCAAGTTTATTAAAAAACCACTCACACATAAGACTTTTTGACCACTATCGTGACGTATCCCTTATTATTGAGCAAATAACCTTGGTCATAACAAAAATAATACGTCGTATTATTTTTGGTCACATAAATATTGGTGAAATAGTCAAAATTAAATCCTGCTTCGATTAATCTCTTTTTGGGCATAGAGGTCTTCCCGCTAGGATTCAAATCATGCAAGATGGTGCGGTTTTTTCGTAAGATAGCATTAATATTTCGGATTAGCTTAGTGGAGGCCGCATTTTGACGATTAAAAAAAGAAGACCGGCACTGATCCGAACAAAACTTCTTGTCAATACGTCCGCGTAACTTTTCCCCGCATTCTATACATTTACGTTCGTCTTCCATAAGTATGTTTTTTTTCAAAATATTGCAGTAAAGATAGTAATAATATGTAAATTCATAAAATTTTTGGGCAATTTATATACAGATTCGTGACAACTGCCCCGTCACAACAACACCTATAACTTCAAACAGACAACCATAACTTATTGATTATCACTTCAAAAATTGCCTTTTTCAGAAAAAAAGCTGAACTTTGCTACTTGGAATTGTCAACCTATGCGTTATTTTTTATCTGGTCTCGGATTATTCATTTTGCTATCGGTGTTTGTACGAAACTGGTATTTACACCAACGAAATCTATCGAATAAACCTGTTATCACAATGAATACCAGCCCGGTTTCGTTAGAAGACAATATCGAAATAGATCCGAATGCTTTATTTTCGGACAAAATCATACTTGAGGATAACTTACTACTTCACACCACTGATTATGAAACACTAGATCAGTTGGTGCAAGTGATGCATGAGCATAATGAATCGAATCTAACCGTCTATCTAGCGGCAAATATAGACACCACAAAGATAGAAAATATCTTAGGAGAAATACTAACCGACCAAGGCGTTTTAGAAACTCGAATCCGTTTTTTGCGTAAGCCTATTAAGTTATCAAACCCACAAATAGCTTTCGTAGTTCAGTAGGGTTTACTATCAAACAACGCTATGAGATAAGCTTCTTTGGAAGACAGGGAGTTTTCTGTTTTTACAAAAGGAGTACCTACACAGCACGAATCATTTTGGCTAAAAAGGCTCTTTTCCCGCTACATTTTGTCTATTCTTTCTGCAATAGCCCTGCTATTTCCCGAAAAATAGCCTCCATCTAGCAAAAGATGAATCTTTTTTTTCAAAAGCTTTCTGCCGAGTAGTTACCAAAAAGTTATTACACTATGGATGTTACACAATTGTTTGATGGGCTCACTACCCATGACAGTATTTTAATCTTTTCAGCATTAGGCATCGCCTATTTGTTGGGTATTTTTTCTATGGAAGGCTACATGTATAGCTTACGCCAAAAAATGCGCAAATTTCGTGCGGATAATGTATTGCTCAAAAATGAATTAGCGGAAGTCAAATCCCAACTCATTGAGCAATCCCAACCCTCTATGAATGTGGACTTGCTACGAGAATCACCCATGCAAGAATACATGAATGAAGAAAAAGAACGGTTTAGCCTCCTTCAACGTGAATTCAATAGCTTCAAGTCAGAGTTTCAAGACAGTATTGAATTTTACGTCCACAGTATCGAAGAACTAACAGAGAGCAACCATACGCTTGCCCGAAAAGTCAAGGCTCTGGAGCTTGAAAATGAACAACTTGTCAAAGCCGTCTGGAGTGATGACTTGAGTTTCCAGTCGTTCACTGAAGACCTAAATGGATACTCTGTTTCCAAGAAACAAGAAACCGCTACCCAACAAAACGCAACCAAAGAGATACAAGCTCAAGAAGCTACCAACAACATCAAAAAATGGGTCAATACCCAAAAGAAAAAGAATTATTCTCGCGATAATCTCACCGAAATAAAGGGCATCAGCAAAGCAATCGAAGAGAAAATCAACGAAATAGGAATCATCAGCTACCGCCAGTTAAGCTTATTGGACGATGCTTTAATCGAAGACTTAGCCACGGCCATCAGATACTACGCCGGAAGAATCAAAAATGAAGATTGGGTCGGGCAGGCCTACCATCTGGTCAAAAAACAGAATTCCTAAAAAAAGCGTACGGCTCTAATCCCTGCAAGATTGCACCTTTGTAATACAGACCAACCATCACAGATTGAGCTCCGCAGGTGCGGCATCTGCATAAAATGCGCCGCACCTGCGAACGCATAAGTAAGCACCGGTGTATCGCCAATTAGAACTACAGCAACTCCTAAACGCAACAATTGACACCACCGGAATCAAAAGACTTTCTATTGCTCCCCAAAAAATGTAATCAGAATATCAGCCAACTCCCCCCCAATCATAGATTGAGCGGCCGTAGTTGAAGCCCCAATATGGGGAGAAACCGAAACTTTGGGATGATTCAGCAAGCGCTCATCCGGCGTGGGCTCCCCCACAAAAACATCTAATCCGGCTCCCATTAGCTTGCCGGAATCCAAGACAGCCAATAGCGCTTCTTCATCAATAACTCCCCCTCGTGCCGCATTCACAAGAATCGCATCATCTTTCATCAGCGCCAATTCGTCCGCTCCAATTAAGGGTTTATCGAAAGAGGGTACATGCAAACTAAGCACATCTGCTTGGCGAAGTACATCTTCCATCTTATCTGTATAAATTACTGCATTGGACTTCACCCCAAAATGATTTGGAAACAAGGGAATCTCTCGTCTTTCGACAAACGGATCTGACACAATAACCTTCATGCCCATACCAAGCGCAGTGCTCGCCAAAGCAACACCAATACGCCCAAATCCTATAATACCCATCGTACTTCCGGCCAATTGTTTCCCCTTAGAAAATTGTTTTTTCAGCTTTTTAAAGTCTCCGCCCAGCATCTCCCGATTGGATACATGCAAGGAGCGAGAAATCGTTAAGATGTGGCCAATCACCAATTCTGCCACTGACTGTGAAGAGGCCGCAGGTGTATTAAATACAGCAATCCCCTGCTCTTTTGCGTAAGCGACATCAATATTATCTAACCCGACACCGGCCCGGCAAATCACCTTCAACCGGCTACATTGGTCGATTAATGGCTGTCTTATTTTGGTGGCGCTTCTGACTATAATGGCATCATAGTCATTAATGACCGAAGCCAACTCATCTTGTGGGACTTTGTCTGTGATAACTTCATAACCTGCTTCTTCCAGGAGCAATTGTCCATCCGGGTGAATACCATCATTGGCGAGAATTCTAATCATTTTTTGCGATTTATCTTGAATAATAATGCAAAGAACGGCATCTATTTTGACATAGTTTTCATTTTTCAAATATAAATGCGAATTTCTTGGTTTGCGGCAATGCTAAGGCGAATTGCATCCACTCCAAGATAAAAACCCTACTGCACTAACAAATCCAATAAAAAATCGTAACTATGCCCTAGACTTTGACAAACCGATTTGCCGATTCCTTATAAACGAAAACCCTAATTTGGGCGTTGAAGTATTAGAAAGTCCGCAACCAGCCAAAAACCGAGTCCATCCGGCGGGTTATTTCCGGTTTGTATGGGGATTTTCTTAACCAAGAATTCGATAAAAGCAAAAATCAATGCAGTTTTTATTTCCGGGAATGTTATTAGCGCTTTTAGCCGTTGCGATTCCTGTTATTATACATTTGTTTTATTTTAGGCGCTTCAAAAAAGTGCCCTTTAGCAATGTCCGGTTTCTCAAAGAAATCAAAGAAGAAACCAGCACCCGCTCTAAGCTGCGCAATCTACTGGTATTGCTTTCGCGAATATTAGCTATAGCCGCCTTAGTACTAGCCTTCGCACAGCCCTATCTTCCTTTCGGAAAAAACAATGACCGCGGCCCCAAAGACGTCAGCATCTTTGTGGACAACAGCTTTAGTATGAGTGCCTTGGAAAAAGACATCCCGCTATTTGAGAAAGCCAAGCAAAAAGCCAAAGAAATTATCAACGCTTACGACGCCACCACACAGTTTCAAGTCCTTACAGATGATTTTGAAGGACGCCACCAACGGCTCGTCAGCAAAGAAGAAGCTCTAGGCCTCGTAGATGAAATCCAACAAACCCCCGAAGTCCGCCCACTCTCCAAAGTTTTAAAAAGACAAAAAGCCGCACTAGCGACTCGAAGCCAAACGCAACATGCGTCCTATATCATTTCTGATTTCCAGAAAAGCATCACTGACTTTGAGCCCAATCAAGACACGTCGCTAGAAGTCAATTTAGTCCCCTTACATGCGGTTCAAGAAGCAAATATTGGGATTGATTCTTGCTGGCTTGCGGCACCGATTCCGATTTTACATCAATCCAATACGCTTTTGGTCAAGATCCATAATTACGGCCAACAAGCAGCCGATGAAATCAAAGTCGCCATCAACTACCAAGGACAGGTTCGCCCCCAAGGTACGATTAGCATCCCGGCCAATAGTTCCGTCACAGATACTGTTCATTTTGTTTTGGACACACCCGGCTGGCAAGAAATGGTGGTATCCATAACCGACTATCCCGTACAGTTTGACGACCAATACTACGTCAGCTTTCCGGTCATGGAAAAGCTCAATGTTTTGACCATCCAAGACGGTAAAGTAAACAAATACATGGATGCGGCTCTAAAAGGGATTTCCTACTTCAACCCAACCGACCAGAATGTCAAAAATTTAGATTATTCCGCTTTCGCAAAATACCAACTCATCATCTTACATGAATTAAATAACATCTCTTCCGGCTTGGCGAGTTCGCTCAAAGAATACATCATAGATGGGGGCAATGTTTTAGTATTGCCTAGTGCCGGCACGAAGCTTTCATCACTCAATGCCTTTTTATCCTCTTTGGGTGCCGCAGAATTTCAAGCCTTCAATAAAGTTAACAAGCAGGTACAACGCATTAACACCCAAGAGTTTATCTTCAAAAACGTATTTCAAAAAGTCCCTAAAAACATCAAGCTTCCACACACAACCGGTAGTTTTTCCCGCAAGGGCATCACCCGTGCCGGCGAAGAAATCTTACTCACCAATCGCGATGGCACACCTTATCTATTCAAATTAAAAAAGGGCGAAGGCAATCTTTACACCCTTTCTTCGCCATTGGATATAAGCTACAACGACCTAGTCAAAAACAGTGAAATTTTTATCCCCATGCTTTTTAAAATGGCTATTTCGACAGGCAGAGCCACAAAGATTGCGCATGTCATTGGACAAGATGAAACCATTGAAGTGCGGAGTACGGATATCGCTCCTGATGAAGTCCTAAAATTTCAGCATAACGGACAAGAATTTTTGCCGGAACAAAGAATCATAGGCGACAAAGTCATCCTAGGTATCAATAACCAAATCAAAGAAGCCGGCTTCTATAGACTTTCCAAAACCACGTCAGACACCTTGGGCATTTATGCATACAATTATAATCACTTGGAATCCGATCTCTCCTTTTTCTCAGACGCCGAACTGGCTCAGAAGGCCCCAAACTTTGAGATTATGGATCAGTTGGCCGTAGCGGATTTATCCTCGACCATTCAACAGTTGGACAAGGGCAAAGTCCTTTGGCGTTGGGGCATCATTGCGGCCTTGATTTTCTTAGCTTTGGAGATACTCTTGATTCGTTTTTGGAAAGTCTAACAGGTAGAGTTTAGCATCTATCTAAAACTTCTCAAAAAACTTGACCCCACCAAATCTCCATCAAATCAAAAAAGGACTCTCTCTTTCGAGAAAGTCCTTTTTTGGTTTTTCGTATTGTTTGGATACATTTTGCCCTATATTAAGGACGTCCATTTCTCAATAGATTGCGCAATTCAGCTAATAGATAAAATTTCTTTTCTAAAAGTTTGATTTTAGCAAATTCGATGTCCATTTTGATGTTTTTATCATCTGCGATGTAGCCCTTGACTATTTTTAAGTCCCGGTTAACTGCCCAGATGTCCATCTCCACATCCATTACCGTTTTGTTATTATTCATCAGTTGTCTAGTTTATTCTGTCCACCCCCTGCAAAAACTGAACCATCGAGCCAAATATCTATGACTTACTTTGTTTCAGGAGTTATAATTTTGCTTATACACATAGAGCGAGTTATCGCCGGTCAACCGGCAAACCGGTTTAGTCTGTATATATTGCATATATTCCAAAGACCGTGCCATCCTATTTTTGATGAGTAATTACAGATGGGTTGCATTTGGGATTGACAACGACGATGAGCCGTTGAGCTCACTGAATAGTGCTTATGAATGGTCTCTTTCCCAAAACCAACACGGCTCAACTAAAATCAAGCATCCTTGTTATGTAGAAGAAAAGTTGGTTAGGCATTACAATAGGACATTCCATTAGGCAATAGATTTTTGTGCTAAGCTTACGCAAATAAACCCCAGAATCAATGAAAGTACCTTTAGAGCAGTTAAAAAAAAGGTGGAATGTTCGGCACAATTGGGAAATTGCTATTATTTTGATTGTCTTTACCCTAACCGGCAGTTCTACAGTTTACTTATATGGCTTCATCAAGACTTGGATAGGACTCACCCCGAAAACCTTTTGGGGAATCAAAATCATTGCATTTATTTTTATCGCTCTACCTATTTACAATACTCTACTAATCCTATGGGGAAGCCTTTTAGGACAAGGGCAATTTTTTATAAAATTTGTTCGGCATTTTAAACAGCGACTATTTGCCTTTCTTAGAAGATAAAACCGCCTAAGGCAATGCCTAAACACAGAGCCCGGTTAATACCCGGACAGCAAAACCGCTAAAGCATATTCCACCTTTTTAGCAGCGATTAAATCTTTAGCATATAGGTGTATGCCGGCTTTGGGGTTGGGCATTTTTGCGCAAGCTAATACCCGCTCATCCTTCATCGCTGACTCAAATACATCAATTTTGGGTAGTGCCGGCAAGGCTGCCAATTCGGCGATTTCATTTCCCGTAAGGGTCGAACTATGTCGAATATCTTCCGGCAATCCATCAAAACCAATACCTTTTTTGATAATAGACTGATAGATAGAAGAAATATTATCACCGTGCACTCTAACATAATTGGTGCGTCCCAAACGTCCCATGATGTCCAGTTTGTGGGGATTGATTCGGTGTCCGTCCATAATTTCGTCTTGGATATGGATTCGAACAACTTTACAGAAAATCAAGTTACCGGCACCACCTTGCTCTCCCAATGGAATAATCCGGGTGACTTTACACTCCATATTGATGGGCGACTCTTTGACTCGAAAGGGTTTGACCAAATCAGAAGCTATCGGTGTAAATCCCGCTTTTTCGAACTCGCTCACCCCTTGTTCGTATTCAATACTTGCCAACGTCATCTGCCGTACCATATCATGAGTAACTACATTGATGACGACTTCACCGGTCGCTTCCACGTTTGCCAATGTATGTTTGGTGGTATTATCTTTTACCTTGCGATTGGATGAAAAGACCAAAATTGGCGGATTGGAGCTAAACGCATTAAAAAAACTATATGGTGCTAAATTAGGTTGTCCGGATGCATCCACCGTACTCACAAAAGCAATAGGACGGGGCGATACAGCCGCTAAAATGTACTGATGGAGGTCTTTGGTTGGAGTTTTTTCAGGATTTATAACCATTTTTTCGATTTTGGGATAAAGATAGGGATTTTGTGGCTACTCAATACAAATCATTTTGGCTAAAAAAGGCCTCCTTACAAAAGCATCCGGGCTAAGTACTTTTTGGCTTTGGAGACCTCCAAAAGCAAGGAACTTCTTATTTGTCAAATCCCCAACAAAAAGACACAAAAACATGAGCCTAGCGTAAGCTATCTTTGTACCCAGTAAAAAAATAATTATGAAAATCGGAATCGTTTGTTATCCGACCTACGGAGGGAGTGGAGTTTTGGCAACCGAACTAGGTATTGCTATGGCCGAAAAGGGGCATGAAGTACATTTTATCACCTATCGGACGCCTGTGCGTTTGGCCGGTTATCATGCAAATGTTTTCTTTCATGAAGTGGAAGGAGACAGTTATCCCTTATTTGAATATGCGCCCTATGATACTGCTCTTGCGAGCAAAATGGTTGACATTGCTTCTTTTTACAGCTTGGATTTATTTCATGTGCATTATGCCATCCCACATGCTGCAGTCGCCTTTTTAGCACGCAACATATTGAAGAACAAGGGATTACACGTACCTTTTATCACGACTTTACACGGCACAGACATCACCTTGGTCGGTACCAACAAATCTTTTAAGCCGGTGGTTGAATTTACCATTAATGCGTCAGACGGTGTCACAGTCGTTTCCAAAAGTCTAAAAAAAGACACCTTGAATTCTTTTGATATTCAACGGGACATTAAAGTGATTCATAATTTTGTGGATTTCCGCCGCTTTCGCAAAACCGATAAAAATCATTTCAAAAAAGCCATTGCCCCTAACGGCGAAAAACTACTTATTCATACATCTAATTTTCGCAAGCTCAAGAGAGTCCAAGACGTCATCAATATATTCCAAATTATTGCCAAAGAAGTGCCTTCCAAATTGCTACTTATCGGGGATGGCCCCGATCGTCAGCGGGTAGAAGAATATTGTCGGGACGTATGCCAATGTATTGACGTCCGTTTCTTGGGGCGTCAAGATGCGGTGGAAGAGTTATTAGCGGTAGCGGATTTATTTATCATGCCTTCGGCTGCGGAGAGTTTTGGACTGGCGGCCTTAGAAGCGATGGCTTGCGAAGTGCCGGTCATCTCGACCAACATCGGGGGTATCCCGGAAGTGAATATCCATGGACAAACCGGTTTTTTAAGCGATGTCGGAGACGTTGAAGATATGGCCAAAAATGCTTTAATCTTGCTCAAAGATGAAGAAAAACTAAATCAATTTAAGCAAAATGCGCTGGTACAGGCCAAGAAATTTGATATTACCAAGATTCTTCCGGCTTATGAAGCTTACTATCAGGAGATTCTGTCGAAAGTCTAAGTTCATTCAAAGTAGTCAGCCGGTAAAGTCACTTTTGCTGACTCGAAAATCAAGAGTGCTTGTGTTTAGAGTGGTCTTTTTTCTCTCCTTTTTTAGGTACAGGATCCCAGCCATGGCCGCCCAAAGGATGACAACTTGAAATCCGTTTGATACCCAGCCAAAGTCCTTTGAAAGCCCCCCATTCGTTGATGGCATCAATCATATATTGGGAGCAAGTGGGTTGATAACGGCAGCTTGACCCGATGAGCGGAGAAATGGCCATCCGATAAAATTTGACCGGTAAGATTAAAAGCCAATTAAGTATTTTCATGGATTGGAATTGATTATTTCATAACCCAAAAACGAGTGTTTTGTTTTTAGGAATAGCCTGTTTTTCGTTTTCTTCGTGTACTCTTAGCAGCTACATAGCACCAAGAACCTCCTTATCGCCAAATCATCAAATCCCCGGAATACAATTCTACTCCCCCATCCAAAAATTCAATTTCAATTAAATAGATAAAAACATCCGTGTTTAGCAATTTCCCTTTGTAGCGTCCATCCCAGCCGTTGGCTTGATTCATATTGTTTTTGGAAAAAATAAGCGCTCCCCATCGGTCGTAGATTTCAAATCTTTTGATATTTTTAATTTTATTCCCATAAACCTTAAACTCGTCATTTCGGCCATCATTATTTGGGGAGAAGGCATTGGGAATAAAGACCTCATACGCAGGCAAAACAACATTTACAAAAACAGAATCCCGGATTCGACATCCGTGAGAATTCTTTGCAGAAAAATGATATAAAATAGAAGTCAAAGGAGTTGATTTTGGCGAAAGACAGTCCGTACAATCCAAATAAGTGGGCGGACGCCATTGATAATCGGTTCCATTCAATCCGGTACTTGGTGTCAGCATGATTGTTTCGCCTAAAACAACAGACATCGTATCCGGCAAACCAATCGAATCCGACAACGAATCTCGAGACAAAACACTGTAAATCAAGTGGTTGCAGTCCAACCTTGTTCTATAGACACCGGTATCCGTAACTGTTTTTCCGTCAGGTAACACGTATTCATCACCCGGGCATAGCACGACAAAATTGGAATCTATTTGCCAAGGCTTAACAATCAAATCAAACTGAATCAAGCTATCGCATCCACCGGTCGTAGAAACATGGGTTGTGGTAAAACTAGTATCTCTAAAAAAAAATTCCCCATCAAATACCGCAGTATCTCCCGGGCATATTTCCATTGAAACAGGCCAAATAATATTATCAATTACCAAATTCACAATCACCGTAGAATCACATCCGCTTTGACCTGTTAAAATAGAAGTGAATTGACCACCACTATTGGTTGTGGTGCCATCGGGAAGCACATAAGGCAAATCATCCGGACATGTCGTCACATTCATATTGGTTACCAATGCAGTCTCTACCAACAAATCCACAATCACCGTAGAATCACATCCCGTTTGACTTGCTAAAATAGAAGTGAATAGCCCCGTCTCAGTAGCTACAGATCCGTCCGGCAACAAATATGGTATATTGGAAGCACAAATGGTGTCCTGAATCATCGTCT
>JALVCY010000657.1 GCA_027009605.1 Saprospiraceae bacterium | reverse complement strand
TTTAGGGCAAAAAATAGGCATTTTTGTGGATGTTGACGTAGGGACGCACGGCCGTGCGTCCCTACGTGAAAAAATTTTAGCAAAAACAGGCGCAAAAAGGGCATTTTTTAACCAAAATAGTGGGTACCTAAACAGTTACTACTTTTATATCTTTGCAGCAAAAAAACAGAGATGAAGAGCCGGCTACAAACAATGATTTTTCTTCTTTTTCCGATGGTGCTCTTTGGGCAAGTGGTCAATATTGAGTCCAAAAGGATTGTTACGGATACGACCGGGTGGTCGGGTGGGGTAAGCATTCAGTCTTCTTTAATTCAGAACAAAAAACGACTATTTAGCTTTGGCACCAAAGCGCACGTGCAGTGGAAGCCCGTTCGGAAAAATTTATTTTTGCTGTTGGGAGAATATGGTTTTACGGAAGGAGACCAGCGTGTTTTTCAAGATTTCGGATTTGGGCATTTTCGCTTTACGACCCGACTCAATCAACGGTTTGCCTTGGAGAGTTTTGCGCAAGCTCAATATAATCGAGCCAATAAACTGAGATTTCGGGGGTTATTGGGAGCGGGCCCTAGATATGAGTTGATTAGCCGGCCGACTTTTAAGGTTTTTGTGGCGGCTTTGGCCATGCTGGAACGGGAAGTGGAACTGGATGGGGCTTTTTCTGAAGGAGGGCGGGTGAGTGCTTATGTGAGTTTTACCTATAAACCTAATGCTCTTTTTAAGTTGGTTAATACGACCTATTATCAACCCAAAATGAAGGATTTTTCGGATTACAGGGTGTCCGGTGAAGCCAAAATGGAATGGGCCATCCGTCGCCGGTTGAAATTTGTCACCACTTTTTATTATAACCATGATGCATATCCACCGGAAGGAGTCCCGCAAGAAGATTATCGCTTGAATAATGGGTTGAAATTTACTTTTTAATAGTGACTGCTTGGCTTTTAATGTTTGAGTCCACTTCGAAAAGTCCACTCAGCCAAAAATTAAAGCGATGAACAAAATTTTATTTGGTTACGACACATAACTTTCCAAAAGTTTTAAATTTTTGGAAAGTTTTATCAAAAGAAACCAAATAAAATTTTGTGGACTCAAAAACAAACCACCACACCCGACTTTTCGGAGTAGTCTCATCGTTCAACTGTTCAATTGTTGAGTTCACTCCGAAAAGTATTTTATCTTACTCAAGTTTTGGTAGTTAGTTCTGTTGGGCAAAGTCATAGATATCTTTCCAATCTTTGCGGGATTTGACGACGGTTTCGACATATTCTTTCCAGATGGGGGTATCCAATTTGGGGTCTTTGATGATGGCTCCTTGCATGCTTAGTACCAGGCTTTTGGCATCGACTTTTCCATTGCCGAAATGAACGGCCAGCGCTTGGCTATTGGAAATAACCGAAATGGCTTCGGCTGTACTCAAGGTCGAACTCGGAGATTTTATTTTGTGGCTTCCATCCGCTGTGACGCCACTTCGCAATTCTCTAAAAATAGTGATGAGCCGCTCCAATTCTTTTAGAGGGACTGATTTTGCCGGAAGGCCATAAGTTTGGCTCAACTCCGCAACCCGGGTCTGGACAATTTTGACTTCTTCCTTGATGGATGTGGGCAAAGGCATGACGACCGTATTGAATCTTCGGCGCAAGGCACTGGACATTTCGTTGATGCCGCGATCCCGGTTGTTAGCGGTGGCGATAACGTTAAAACCGTGTTGGGCTTCGATTTTGGTATTCAGTTCCGGGATGGGGAGTATTTTTTCCGAAAGGATGGTAATCAAAGCATCTTGAATGTCCGCAGGGATTCGGGTCAATTCTTCCACTCGAGCAATCGCCCCCTGCTGCATGGCGACGAAAACAGGACTCGGTACCAAGGCTTCGGGGCTCGGCCCTTTGGCGATGAGTTGGGCATAATTCCAGCCATATCGAAGGGCTTCTTCCGAAATGCCCGACGTGCCTTGAATCAATAATTGGGAATTGCCGGAAATCGCTGCCGCCAAATGCTCCGCCAGCCAAGTCTTTCCGGTACCCGGAATTCCGGTCAGCAACAAGGCTCGATCGGTGACCAAGGTCGCTACGGCGATTTCTATAAGTTGTTGATTACCAAAGTACTTGGGTCGGATGGTAAAGCCGGAAGCGGTCTTGCCGCCAAGGATGTATTGTACGACTGCTGGGGGCGAAAGCTTCCAGTTGGGCGGGCGTTGTCCCTTGTCTTCTTTGGCCAATTGAGCCAATTCCTTTTGGTATTGAACTTCTGCCGCCGGTCTGAGCGCTTGGTTGGTTGTTTTTTTCTTGGCCATTGTTTTATTTTTCTTGCCTTCGGCACTAATTGCTGCCTACATGTTAAACCGTTACACCTTGGTTGAGGTTCGGGCGAATGCGGTGGGCGAACACAAGGTTCGCCCCTACAGGGGCGTTGCACATACCGTCATACCGTGACTCACATCTGTTCGTACAATTTGCGAATTTTTTCCCGGGTCATTATTTTTTTCCAATCTTTACCGAGTGCATTTTCCCATAAGGGGACTAGGGTTAGGGCGACGTCGGTCATGGTTTTGAACTGTTTGTCTGTGAGATTCTTGCAAAGGCCTTTGGGGATGTCGATATTGTGTTTTTTGACCATGAGCTTAAACTCTTTGACGCCATCGGGGTAATACTCTTCTAATTGGTCAAATACGATGCAGTTGCCCACCCCGTGATGCGTCCCCAAAACATAGGACAATCCATAACTCAAAGCATGGGCAATTCCCACTTGGGAGTAAGCAATGCTCATGCCCCCGTGCCAAGAAGCCATCATGAGTTCGTCTTGAGATTCTTCATCGCGGACGTCTTTGTGTAGAAAGACATTTCTGCAAAGTTCTAAAGATTTTTCGCCATAAGTTTTGCTGAACGTATTCAAATAATTGCCGGTCAAGGATTCTACGCAATGGATGTAACAGTCCATACCGGTATAAAACCATTGATTTTTAGGGACGCCTGTGGTCAATTCAGGGTCTAAAACAACTTGGTCAAAAGGCGTATAATCGGAGTTAATGCCCAGTTTTTTGGTCGGGCCGGTCAATACGGTGGTTCTGGATACTTCAGCTCCCGTACCCGATACTGTCGGAATGCCCACATGGTAAAGTGCGGGGTTTTGGAGCAAGTCCCAGCCTTGGTAGTCGGCGGCCGAGCCCGGATTGTTGAGCATGATGGCAACGGCTTTGGCATAATCCATAGCGGTGCCGCCGCCGATGCCTATAATTCCGGAAGGCAATTGGTTGAATTCGGCCACAATCTCATCTCGATATTGATCGACATAAATGGTTTTGGGTTCTTCTTTGGCGGAGATAAAGATGATTTTATCTTGACCGTGAAGGGGAATTCTTTTGGCTACATCAGAATCGACAAATACGTCATCTACCATGAAGATAAAAGGTCGCCCATCCATTCTTTTGGGAGCCAATATTTCGTCTAATTGGTCAAAGCTGCCCCGTCCATATACGACTTTGGCGACCATTGGGAAGTTTCTAAATTTCATATTTTTTTTGTTTGTTCTTGAGTTTATAGATTGGCCAAATCATCAAATAAGTTATCGGCACGAATTAAGTCTTCCGGAGTATCGATTTCGATACCCAAGAAATTGGTTTCAATCATTTTTATTTTTTTGCCATATTCCAAAAAACGGATGCATTCTACTTTTTCGGTATTCTCCAAAATCCGGGCATCCAGCCGGTAAAAGTCCATCAGAGCTGATTTCCGAAAGGCATAAACCCCGATATGTTCGTAATATTTGGTGGTTAGATCTTTGTCTCTGGGGTAGGGGATAGGCGATCTGGAAAAGTAAAGTGCAAAGTTTTGTAAGTCCACAACGACTTTGACAAAATTGGGGTCAGAAATATCCTTCCAGTCGGTAATGTGTCTCATAATCGACGCTAAATCAATGACTTGTGCATCATCATCATCAAATACGGCGAGTAGTTGCTTTAACGATTCTTTGTGGACAAAAGGCGTGTCGCCTTGGACATTGACGATGATATCGACGTCCATGTTTTCGGCGGCTTCGGCGATGCGGTCGGTGCCGCATTCGTGTTGTTTGCGGCTCATGATGACTTTGCCGTTGTATCGTTCAATTTCTTCTTTGATGTTGGGGCTGTCTGTGACGACAAAGACCTCATCAAAAAGACCGGTGGCCACAGTGGATTGATAGGTGTGTACAATAATGGATTTTCCGCGTAAGTCGGCCATTAATTTGCCCGGGAAACGGGTGGCGCCAAACCTTGCGGGAATCATGGCTACTGCTCTCATCTTTTTATTTTTGATAGGTTCTGCAAAGGGATTATCAGCCATCAGCCAATACACTTTGAATGGCCGCCACCATTTTTTGGGCACGGGTCTGAACTTCTTCTTCTGTCCAAGATAATTTGATTAGGCACGAAATATTGCGACCTATCCACTCATCAGATGCTTGGAAGGAGATTTTCGTCAAATCTTGAAGTCCGTCCCGGATTTCCTTGGATAAAGGAAATAACGATCTGACTTTCGTCAAATGATGCCATTTCCGGACGTAGTGCCAGTTGTTGTCAAAATAATTCCAGTAGGCATCTATTCCGTATTTTTTGAAAGCTTGGACTACTTTTTGCGAAAGCGCATAAGTCGGCATAAAGAAGGACAAGAACGTCGCCGTATCCCCGGCTTCATCGGGCAGGCGTCTAAAGCTTACTTCCGGAATGGTCGCCAAGGCATCTTTAAGGATTTTTTTATTTTTGCGTTGGATGGCCAAAAACTCATCTGTCCGGCGGATTTGCGCTAATCCTACGGCTGCGTTGAGCTCGGAAATCCTAAAATTATAGCCGATAAACGGATGCTCTTCTGCCCCGCGATCATTTCCAATATGGGTGTGCCCGTGATCCGAATAATGGTCGGCATGATTGCCCAAGACATCATCATTGGTGACGACCGCCCCGCCTTCTCCACAGGTAATGGTCTTTACATAATCGAAAGAAAAACATCCGGCGTGGCCTATCGTCCCTAAAGCCTTACCATGGTAGGTGCCGGCAAAAGCTTGGCAGGCATCTTCTAATAAAAATAGATTGTACCGCTCGCAGATTTCCTGCAAAGGCGCTAGGTCTGCCATCGCTCCACACATGTGTACGGGCATGACCACTTTGGTCTTGGGTGTGATAGCGGCTTCTACCGCCTTAGGATCCAAGGTCAAAGTATCGTCGATATCCACCAAAATAGGCGTGGCACCTGCCGCTAAAATGGATTCAAAACTAGCCACAAAAGTAAACGTCGGCATAATGACTTCGTCTCCGGCTCCGACGCCCAAGATGGCTAAAGCTACATTTAGGGCGCTGGTGCCGCTGGAAGTCAATTGGGCATGTTTGACGTCAAATCTTTTTTCCATTTCCTGCTCCAACTCACGGGCTTTCCAATGTCCGTTGCGCATACCGTCAAATCCGTACCGCATCAATACGCCACTTTCCAGTACGTCATTGACTTCTTTTCGCTCGGCTGCTCCGAATAATTCAAATCCTGGCATTTATTTTTTTGTTTTATCTAGCTCTTTGAGCCGTTTAATATGTTTGTTTAGGTGGTTGGGACATACATAAAGGTCTTTTTGTCCCATTTGTTTAAGCTGTATCAGCACTTTCGCTAAAAACGAATCAAAACCGTCCCCCAAGTAAATCCACTCCCAAAAGCGGTCAAACAGACCAAGTCTCCGTCCTTAATTTTACCGGCTTCCCAAGCTTCTGCCAAAGCAATGGGGATGGAAGCGGCAGTTGTATTGCCATAGCGTTGGATATTATTCCAAACCTTTTCCGGTGGTAAGCCCAGCCTTTTAGCCACAAATTGGCTGATGCGCAAGTTGGCCTGATGGGGGATGAATAAATCAATATCACTGACTTCCAAACCCACAGCATGCAGGGCTTCAATAGTTACTTCAGGGAACTTGGTGACCGCCATTTTGAAGACGTATTTTCCGTCCATGTATGGATAGACCATGGCATTGGAGAGCATGTGTTCGTTGACGAAAGTATTGCCCCATTTGGCATCTGAAAAATTCCAATCGGTAGGAGTTTCCAGCTCTTTGTCATGGTATCCGGCGTGTGAGCCGGGCACCGGCATGATTAGTTTTTCGGCATACCGGCCGTCTGCATGGAGTTTGGTGGTTAGGACTCCTTTATTGTCCTGTTCTGTGGGTTGAAGGACGACGGCGCCGGCACCATCTCCAAAGATGACCGCAATCCCCCTGCCGCGGGTGGATAAATCTAAAGCCATAGATTGGACTTCCGCACCTACGACCAATACGTTTTTGTACATGCCTGTTTCTATATATTGGGTGCCGACCGACATGGCATAAACAAAGCCGGTACATTGGGTTTTGATGTCAACTGCTCCGATTTCGGTTTCGGCGATACCTAATTCTCTTTGCAGAATAACGCCCGCCCCCGGAAAGTAGTAATCGGCACTCAAGGTCGCAAAAACGATAAAATCAATGTCTTTGGCTTCCAGTCCGGCACGTTCAATGGCGATACGTGAAGCTTTGGCCGCAAGCGTGGCGGTGGTATCTTTGCCCCTGGTGACCCACCGTCTTTCCTTTATGCCGGTGCGTTCTTGAATCCATTCGTCATTGGTGTCCATGAATTGGGTCAGGTCATCGTTAGTGACAACATTTTCGGGGACGTGGAAGCCGACACCGGCTATTTTGGCTCGTAACATATCGCTAAATTTTACAGAAATCACCGGCTCTTTTCACAATATAGGTAGTCATTAGCTTGCGCAAAAAAACAATAGTGATTTCACTTGAATGAAGGGATGATTCTTGCTTCTGAAGTAACGACAGTTACCTTCATAAAAGGCAAAAAATCATCAAG
>JALVCY010000656.1 GCA_027009605.1 Saprospiraceae bacterium | reverse complement strand
CGCTCCAAAGGAGTTGAACGGAGTGACGGTCACAAAATAAGTGGTATTAGGTTGTAAGTTGCCTAAATCATAAGTTGTGACTGGGCCTAGATTGGCGATATTAACGACATCGGCGAGATTGGAAGACGTGCCTACTTGGAGCTGGTATCCATCCGTATTGTCTGTAGCTGCCCAAATTAATGGGGTCTGGACATCTACGTTGGTGGCTCCGTTGGCCGGGCTGATGAGATGGGTGGGTAGCGGGGGCAGGTTGGAGCAATCTAAATGATCACCGATAATTGTCCAAGCTTTGTTGTTGATGAGTTGGTTGTGAGCGGTTTCGGCATTGCAAAATTTTAGGTTGGCGGCTCCTAACTTTATGTTGTTTTTGGGGGTTTGGCCGGCCCAACCTATCAAGGTTTGGTCATAATGATTTCTGTCAAGTCCGGAAAAGGAGAGCATCTCGTCCATGTTGGAGATATTGGAAATATTCCATTGACCCAAGTTCCGGTTAAAGGCTTGAGCTTCGTAAAACATATTGCTAAGGTCGGTGGCTTGGCCAATGTGCCATCCGCTGATATCGGCATTGAAAGCCGTTGCCTTAAAAAACATATTCTCTAGGTGTTCGGCATGGCTGACATCCCAACCACTTATGTCGGCATTAAAGGCTGTCGCTTGCGCAAACATCCAACTCATATTATAGACCTTGCTGACATCCCAGCCGCTTATGTCGGCATTGAAGGCCGTTGCAGAATTAAACATCAGGCTCATATTGGTGACATTTCCTACATCCCACTTACTTATGTCCTGATTGAAGGAAGAAGCGCCATAAAACATGCTTTTCATGTAAGTGACTTGGCTGACGTCCCAGTCCGAAATGTCACCATTGAATTGGGTGTTATAGAAAAATAGGCTGCGCATATCGGTGACGTGGCTGACATCCCAATTATTGAGATCCGCATTAAACGTCGTAGCCCCATGGAGCATATAGCTCATGTCCGTGACGTGGCTCACATCCCAACCCCCGATATCTCTATTGAAGGCAGGCGTATAGGCCAGCATAAAACTCATATTGGTGACGTGACTCACATCCCATTGGCTAATGTCCGCATTGAATTGGGTGGCGCCTTCAAATAGGGCTTGCATATTCGTAATGTGGCTGACATCCCAATTGCTCACATCTCCGTCAAACGAAGAAGCTCCTTTAAACATGGCGTATAAGTTGGTTACTTTAGACAAATCCGGGGCATCCGCGGCTGTAGAAGTCAAATTAGTCGCCCCCAAGAAGGCACTTTGCATACTCGTCCACTGAATATCTCCCCATTGGTTGATATTGATAATCTTTTGCCTATCTCCTTGATTGTTAAAAATAATCCTAGGAAAACTGCCCCGAATCCGGATGGTATAAATGCCTACGGAGTCAAATTGATGAGTCACATCCCCGGTAATGCCCAATTCATCGTAAATGCCGTCGTTGTTCCAATCCACATCATAGTTGTAGTTCTCCCCGATGGCCGTAGGAATGGTGATGGATGTCGAATCAGAAGCGCCCGGGAAATCGGTCTTCCAAGTAGTTATAAAAGGGGCTTGGTTAAAGCCTTTTGGAGCGAAAACAAAAAGACAAAAAAGTACCCAAAAAAATCGTTTTTTTTGCCCTAAAATCGTCAAAATCATGGCTCGAAGTAGTTTGTTCCTTTAAATTAAAAAACGGGATTATGTATAGTTGGTTATTTGTCAATGGGGTGTGTTTTTTGGGGGAAACACTTGGCAAGATACGGGGTGTTTTGGTTTTTTGCTTGGGTTGAGGATGGTTGAGGATGTTGAGACGTTTGCCTTTGGCTCACTAGGTTGAGACTTGTCCCGAGGGTGTAGTCGGGTTTTGTCCCCATTGACCATTTTCGATTATTTGTAATGGGCGTAAGTTTCTAGGAAAAAATGCGGCTAAAGCCGGCTTCTTACTTAGCTTTTATCCGTCAGCTAAAGCAGACGGTAAAAGCTAAAGCAGACGGTAAAAGCTAAAGCAGACGGTAAAAGCAAAGAAAATGAAACTAAAGAGATATCCGGAATCCAAGTTGACGCCTGTTTTACCGTTGGTTTTAACCAACGGACTAGAAGCAAACCCAAAAGGGGCTTTAGCCCCATTGACTGACTAAACAAAAATAGAAAAAATGCGGCTAAAGCCGGTCTCCTGCTTTGCTTTGATCCGTCAGCTAAAGCAGACGGTAAAAGCTAAAGCAGACGAAAAAGCTAAAAGTAGATATTCCGGGAAAAGTCCAAACACCTTGACTTTAGCCTGTTTTACTGGTCGTTTTAACGGACGAAACAGAAGTAAAACTATTGGGGACTTTAGCTTATTTTACCGTTGGTTTTACTTTACCGTTGGTTTAAATTTTAACCAACGGACTAGAAGTAAAACTATCAGGGGGTTTAGCCCCATTAACTGAACAAATAAAATAAAAAAAAAAACGGCTAAAGTCAAGCAGGGGCTAATTTTTTAAGTCAAATCACTGTGATATTTATCGAAATGTAGGGGACAAAACCCGACTGCGCCCCTGTCCCGATTACTATCGTGGATTCGGACTTCGTGGTTGAGTGCTTTGCAGGTTGAAATGATTTGGGTTTTTGTTGGGATTTTACTTCATCATTCATTATTCGGCATTCTACATTCGATATTCTGTTAGGAGATTTTGTTCAATCGTTTAACTGAAAGCACTGATAATCAACTAGTTATGAGCAATCAGTTGAACGATTGAACGCTTGAACAATGAGTTTACTCCGAAAAGTACCTATTATTAAAACTCGAAGGAATGAACAAAATTTTATTCTGTTTACCACAAGTCTCCCTTGCGAAGGGAGATTTAGTGGGTTAAAACAAAAGCGAAAACAGAATAAAATTTTGTGGACTCAAGAACAAACCACTGCACTCGACTTTTAGGAGCAAACTCAACAATGAGTCCACTCCGAAAAGTCCACGCTGCCAGAAATTAAAGCACTGAACAAAATTTTATTTGGTTGCCATACTCCCGATAGCTATCGGGATTTTACAAAAGGGATGCCGATAGCTATCGGCAGTGGAAGGGTTTTCATAAAGAAACCAAATAAAATTTTGTGGACTCAAGAGCAAACCACCACACCCGACTTTTAGGAGTAAACTCAACGCTTGAACAATTGAACAGAAGGCATTCCATCAAAATAATATTTGGCAATTTTTCCAACCACTTCAAAAACCCGACTTTTCGCAGCAGACTCACCATTACACCGCCACACCGCCATACCGTGACCCCGTTACACCGAATCTTAAGTAATAATAAAAAAGGTAACTGTTTAGGTACCCACTATTTTGGTTAAAAAATGCCCTTTTTGTGCCTGTTTTTGCTAAAATTTTTTCACGTAGGGACGCACGGCCGTGCGTCCCTACGTCAACATCCACAAAAATGCCTATTTTTTGCCCTAAAATAGGAGCACCTAAACAGTTACTAAAAAAGAATGGCGCAGAAAAAGAATAAAAGTCCACAAAAAGCTATTACCTTTGTACCCCGTATCAAAAGCGTTGTAAGATGGCAAAATATGTGTTTGTTACGGGTGGTGTGACGTCTTCGTTAGGCAAGGGAATTATTGCCGCTTCACTCGCAAAAATCCTTCAATCCCGGGGGTTTTCGGTTACTATTCAAAAGTTTGATCCTTATATCAATGTCGATCCCGGCACCCTGAATCCTTATGAGCATGGCGAATGCTATGTGACCGATGATGGGGCAGAGACCGATTTGGATTTAGGCCATTATGAGCGGTATTTGGGCGTTTCTACTTCTCTCGCCAATAATGTGACCACCGGCAAGGTCTATAAAACCGTAATCGAAAAAGAACGCCACGGAGAGTATTTGGGCAAAACCGTACAGGTGATTCCGCATATTACGGACGAGATTAAGCGCCGATTCCGCTTGTTGGAGGAGCAAGACGCCTACGATATCATCATTACGGAGATTGGCGGCACAATCGGCGATATAGAGTCTTTACCTTATATGGAGGCGATTCGGCAGTTTAAGTGGGATATAGGCAAAGAGAATTTCTTGCTCATGCATTTGACCTTGATTCCTTATTTGGCTTCCGCAAAAGAGTTGAAAACGAAACCCACTCAGCACTCTGTCAAAAACCTTTTGGCCTTGGGGATTCAGCCGGATGTATTGGTATGCCGGACAGAACATCCGTTGCCGGATTATGCCCGGCGTAAGATTTCTTCTTTTTGTAACGTGGATGTGTCCAATGTGATTGAAGCCATGGATGCAGAGACTATTTATGACGTGCCTTTGCTCATGTTGGAAGAAAAATTGGACGTCGTTACTTTGGAAGGTCTGAATCTGCCCTTGCGATTGGAACCCGACCTGAGAGTCTGGAACGACTTTTTGCGCAAGCTGAAAAATCCAAAAAATGAAGTGAAAATCGCCCTTGTGGGCAAATATAATGAGCTGCAAGATGCTTACAAATCCATTTACGAAGCCTTCGTCCATGCGGGAGCCGCTAATGAGTGCAAGGTCGTTATCAAACCTATTCACTCCGAAGTCTTGGAGCAAGAGCATATAGATTTTACGGAAGTCTTTCGGGATGTTCAAGGCGTTTTGGTGGCGCCGGGATTCGGGGATCGGGGGCTTGTCGGAAAAATAAATGCCATAAAATACGTTCGAGAACAAAAAATTCCGTTTTTTGGTATTTGTTTGGGGATGCAGATGGCGGTCGTGGAGTTTGCACAAAATGTTTTGGGCTTAAAAGATGCCTATTCGACCGAAATGAAACCGGAATGCGCCGATCCGGTGATAGATTTGATGGCCGACCAAAAAGGCATTTCGGATAAGGGGGGAACGATGCGATTGGGGGCGTATTCTTGCGAATTGGTGCAGCCTTCCCTTGTGTTTGATGCCTATGGCCGTCAAGTTATCCATGAACGGCACCGGCATCGTTGGGAATTTAACAATCAATACCGGGAGGCGTTTGCGCAAGCAGGGATGCGATTGGTTGGACTCAATAAAAAGAGAAATTTGGTTGAAATCATAGAATTAGCCGATCATCCTTGGTTTGTCGGGGTTCAGTTTCATCCGGAATATAAAAGTAGGGTTGAAGAGCCACATCCTTTATTTTTGGCTTTTGTCAAGGCCTGCATGCAGAAAAATTAATATCATGAAAGATAAGCTCCAAAAGCTCAATGACCGTATCAAAGAAGCTAAATTAGGCGGCGGACAAAAACGAATCGACGCACAGCACAACAAGGGTAAACTCACTGCCCGGGAACGGATACATTTTTTGTTGGATCCGGATTCTTTTGAAGAAATCGGCATGTTTGTGACCCATCGTTCTCATGACTTTGGGATGGAGAATCAAAAGTTTCTAGGCGATGGTGTGGTGACGGGATACGGCACGATTCAGGGGCGATTGGTGTATGTTTTTTCGCAAGATTTTACCGTATTTGGCGGAAGCCTTTCGGAAACGTATGCCGAGAAAATCGTCAAAATCATGGACTTAGCCATGGAAAATGGTGCACCCGTAATCGGATTGAATGATTCCGGTGGCGCTCGAATCCAAGAAGGCGTGGTGTCGTTAGGCGGGTATGCGGATATTTTTTATCGCAATACGGTGGCTTCGGGCTATATCCCCCAAATATCGGCGGTGATGGGGCCTTGTGCCGGTGGGGCGGTTTATTCTCCGGCGATTACGGATTTTATTTTGATGGTGGAGCAGACTTCTTTTATGTTTGTGACCGGCCCGAATGTCGTCAAAACAGTGACCAATGAAGACGTCTCTTCCGAAGATTTGGGGGGGGCGATGGCTCATGCGACCAAGTCCGGAGTGACCCATTTGACTGCGCCCAACGACTTAGTGGCTATCGAGCAAATCAAGCAATTGTTGAGTTTTATGCCCCAAAATTGCAATGAAAAAGCCCCGGATATCGCCTACGAAATGAAGGAAGAGTATCGCCCCAAATTATTGGACATCCTGCCGCCCAATCCCAATCAGCCTTATGACATGAAAGCGGTGATTGCGGAAGTGGTTGATGAGGGCTCATTTTTTGAGATACACAAGGATTTTGCGGAGAATATTGTCGTCGGATTTGCTCGCCTTGCGGGAAAAAGTATTGGAGTTGTGGGCAATCAGCCGATGAGTTTAGCCGGTGTTTTGGACGTCAATAGTTCTAAAAAGGGGGCTAGATTTGTGCGTTTTTGTGACTCATTTAACATTCCTTTGTTGGTATTTGAAGATGTGCCGGGATTCCTTCCGGGAACGGATCAGGAGTGGAATGCCATCATCGCCAATGGCGCCAAATTGCTTTATGCCTTTTCCGAAGCGACTGTGCCGAGAGTCACTGTCATTACCCGGAAAGCGTATGGGGGCGCCTATGATGTGATGAACTCAAAGCATATTGGAGCCGATTTCAATTACGCTTGGCCGACTGCCGAAATTGCCGTAATGGGTGCTCGCGGGGCTTCCGAAATTATTTTCCGGAAGGAAATCAAGGCCGCCGAAGACCCTGTCGCCAAGCTCGTAGAAAAAGAAGCAGAATATGCAGAAAAGTTTGCCCACCCTTATCGAGCGGCTGCACGGGGATTTATTGACGAGGTGATACGTCCGGATGAGACCCGCCGCAAGCTGATTAAGGCCTTTTCCGTATTAGAAAACAAGAAGGTAATCCGCCCTAAGAAAAAGCATGGAAATATACCGCTTTAAAAAACCAACGGTGTAACGGTATAACGGTATAACGGTATAACGGTATAACGGTGTAACGGTATAACGGTGTAACGGTATAACGGGTAGGCAGCCAAGAGCGTGTTCCCTTGAACGCCGAAGGCAATTGAACGCCCGAAGGGCAAATTGAACGTGCG
>JALVCY010000655.1 GCA_027009605.1 Saprospiraceae bacterium | reverse complement strand
AAAACCGTTGGTTTTAACCAACGGACAGAAAACAAGCCCATAAGGGGCTTTAGCCCCATTGACTTGCCAAGAAAAAAAAATACGGCTAAAGCCGGCTTCGAGTGCGTGACAAATAGTGGGAAACGTAATATATTCGTCCAAAAAAAAAACGGGAGTTTGCAGAAAAGTTGTAACTTAGATTTGATAAAAAAATTACCTCCACAAAACTCCCGATGCAAGTTATGAATAATTTTCAAATTGAAGGTCGAATTAAAGAAGAAATTGATAAATTATTAACCTTAATGAATGGTTACGTTACAAAAGATGTAGGTATTCATGAAATGGAAGTTGGAATTTTGCGCCAGCTTTTGAGATTAGGACTGGTTCTTCTCGTACAAATAATAGAAGCTAAAAAGCTGAGTCTAAAAGGGTATCGCCCTTTGCTCCCAACAGGTCAACTCATGAAAAATAAGGGATTGAAAAGCCGAAAATATCTAAGTTTATTTGGACGGCTAAAGTTTTCTAGAACCCGTTATTTAGGTCCGGATTCTAAAAGCTACTATGTATTAGATGAGCATTTAAAGTTTCCGGTAAACAGTGAATGGTCATATAATTTGCAGGAAATGATTGGCGAAAATGCCAGTGAGAATGATTTTCGCGAAAGCGTCAGAATCTTTAACAAACTCCTCCACTTAGACTTGAGTGGAAAATCATCTGAGCGAAATTCAAACCGTTTGGGGGCTTTAGTAGATGCCTTTTATGAGCAACAGCCTAAAGATGAAGAATACGGCGAAAAGTGCTTTAGTGCATCCTTTGATGGCAAAGGTGTCCCGAAGATAAAGAAGAAAAAAGAATTGGATGGCAATCCAAAGAAGCATTTAGGAAAAGGAGAGAAAAAGGGGACTAAGCAAATGGCAACAGTATCGGTAACTTCCTGTTTTGTGCCTAAAACACGGTCTAAAAGAAGCATTATTGCAGGATTAATGGGGAGTTCCTTGTCTAAAGTTTTACCGGACAAACAAGGTCAAAAAGATGCTAAAAAGAACGACAATCGTTGGCATGAAAAGATTCATCGTCGAGCTTTCTTAAACGATCAGGCTAAGGCTATAACCTACGGATTAGATGACATTCGAGTAAGAATGAAAAATCCAAATAGTCGTTTTGTCGTACCCATCGATGCAGGAATTGGTTTAGAAGGCAAAGTACTTGCCTATGTTAAAAAGCATAATATGGAAGAACAATTCGATGGAATAATTATAGACATCATTCATGTCAGCGGATATGTATGGGATGCTGCTACCGCTATTTTCGGGGAAAAATCAAAGCTACGTGCAGATTGGGTCAGAGAGATGTTGGAAGATATTTTGGACAGTAAAATAGAAAAAGTCATTCGTGACCTTAAGCTAATAAGAGACAAGACGAAATTATCAGAAAATAAGCTCAAGCAGGTTGCAAAGACCATTACTTATTTTGAAAATCATCAGCACAATATGGACTATAAGCTTTTTATTGAGAAAGGATACCCCGTTAGCTCTGCTTTAGTTGAATCTGCCTGTGGGCACTTAGTCAAAGAAAGAATGGAGCAAAGCGGAATGAGATGGTCTTCAAAAGGTGCTCAGAATATAATGGACTTAAGAGCCGTCAAACTTAATGACGAT
>JALVCY010000654.1 GCA_027009605.1 Saprospiraceae bacterium | reverse complement strand
AACAAATTAGGATTCACGGGATCCACCCGGATTTGCCCAAAATACCAACCAAATCCGCCCACAGGATTATTGAAGCCCTGACCGGCCGTTTTGACCCACGAAGTGCCCCCGTCTGAAGACTTATAGACGCCTTCCACATCGAAGTTGGTATCGATATAAAGGGCATAAACCACATTGGGTTGGCTTGCGCAAATCGCTAATCCCGTGCGGGAAAAAATACCTTGCGGCAAACCATTGGTCAACAATGTCCAAGAGTCCCCACCATCTAAAGTGTGATAAACCTTAGCATGCTGCCCATAAACGATGGATTCATGATTATTGCGCAAGCGATCCCAGCCCGAAGCAAATAATTCATTGGGATTCGACGGATTCATCACTAAGTCAATCACACCGGCTTGATCACTCAAATAAAGGATTTTTTGCCAACTAGCGCCTCCATCATCCGAGCGATAAAGGCCGCGATCCGCATTTCGCTCAAAGGGCAATCCCATGGTGGCTACAAAAATCTGATTGGAGTTGCTGGGATTAATGATAATTTTGGACGTAATCGCCGTTTCCGAAAGGCCTAAGTAAGTCCAAGTCCCTCCGCCATTCACGGACTTATAAATCCCATTGCCGATGGCCGGATAAGACGTAATATTAGGGTCTCCCGTGCCTACATAAATGGTCGAAGTATCATTGGGGTCAACTACAATATCGCCCACCGTCAGGAGAGTTTGGTCATCAAAAATGGGTATCCAAGACTGGCCGTTATTGGTTGTCTTCCAGACCCCGCCACTAGAAAAGCCCACGTAAATGGTTTGAGAATTGGGGACGGCGGCGATGGTATTGATTCGAGAGCCGAGATTGCCCGGCCCTTGTGTCGTCCAAGAGCCGTCAAACAAGCTATTTCCTTCTGCCTGTTGAGTGAGCAAGGCTTTATCCAAGCCCTTGAGATAGGCCTTTACAGGAAACGTTTTATCCGGATAGGCTCGCTGAATAAAAAACTGATCCGCCGGATACATTTTTTGTTCGAGCAGCCTATTTTCAGGTGGCGGGAGCTCATGACAAGCCGTAAAAAAAAGCATCACCCCCAAAAAGAAGGATACCATTCGCCACAACCGCCCCAAAAATAAAGGGACAAAAAAATCACTATACACCGGATACAAAAGCTTCATGGACTCTTCTTTTTTTCATAGGAATATCCAAAAATACAGTTTTTACCGGAGTTTTTCATGGAAAAAACTGAAATAAAATCTTGGATGGAGCGCACCGGTCATACGTCCTACCCCATAGCCCTAAAGGAATCCCCAAAAGAACCGGTCGATGAGTCTGCTCCGAAAAGTCGGTTTTTTGAAATCGTCGGAACAGTTGCCAAATATTATTTTGATGGAATGCCTTCTGTTCAATTGTTCAAGCGTTCAATCGTTCAACTGATTGTACATAACTAGTTGATTTCCAGCACCTTCGATTGAACAGTTGAACGATTGAACAAAATTCCCAAACAGAATAAAATTTGGTGTTTTTACATCAGAATACTTTTAGGAGTAAACTCATTGTTGAATTCGCTCCGAAAAGTCCACTCTGCTAGAAACTAAAGCGATGAACAAAATTTTATTTGGTTTACCTTATCCCGATAGCTATCGAGACCTTCTTAAG
>JALVCY010000653.1 GCA_027009605.1 Saprospiraceae bacterium | reverse complement strand
TCTGTTTGGTTTTATAGTTGAAGAAGTTGATTCGCTCGCAAGCTTCGCTAGTTGATTCGCTTCGCTAGTTGAGAGATTTGGATTTTTGATTGGGATTTTACTTCATCATTGGGTATTCGGGATTCTGTATTTGGCATTTTGTTAGTATGGTTCAAATTGTGCTTCGCACGCCTGTCTGCTGCAGGCAGGTTCAATTTGCCCTTCGGGCGTTCAATGTCCTTCGGACGTTCAAGGGGCGCTCTCTTGGCTGTCCACCCGTTGCACCGCTATACCGTTCATCCCTACTGCAGCGCCCAAATCTACTAGGCAGTACTAATTGGCTCCGAAGGAGTTTACTGTTATAAGGTTTTCACCACTCTGATGACCCGATTCCCTAACTTAGAATACACCTTCAAATAGTAAATACCGGCAGCAAGATTTGATAAGTCAATTTCTTGGGCGTGGTGGTAGGTTGCCCGAAAATGACCGTTTAATAATTGTTGCCCGCTTGTATTGTGTAAGGTGTAGTCTATGTTTTGGCTACCATCCAAGGTGACTTGAAGTTCGAGTTTATCCTTTGTTGGATTCGGGTAAGTACTGATTTTCAAAGGATTATCTTCCAAGTCATGGTTGGCTACCACTGCATGTGGGCGCACAAAAATATTATCCAGATTGAGGTCGTCTCCGGCGCCTGCAAAAGTGCTAGGGATAATATTTTGTGTCTCAAAGCAAAGGTTAAAGACCTGACCTGCATATTGATTTAGAACATATTGTTCGTGGTGATAGTATGCCGTGTCAATACTTGGATGATAAGTAGGGGAGACTACTGTGCCGTTCACCTTGAGTCGCATATTGCAATAGAAGCTAGGGTCGATGCCGATGTAGTCGTATAATTCGGCCGCTTGTTGTTGCATGTCAAAATCAACAATGACACTGTCCCAAGTTGTAGCATCTACGCAAATACAAATGTTAGAGATAAAACCTTTGTTGAAATCCCAGACCTGATCAATAGATACTACTTCTTCAAAATTAGGGCCATTGTCTCCATAATAATCACCACCGGAGACCAAAAGGGCTTGATCCGATGTAGAGGTATGGTCAGCAAGTGTCAATGGATAAAGGGTCGTATTAACATACTGGCCGCGTACGACATGAAGCCGGTCTATATCATCTTCCGAACTAAAATAAAAAGGATTCACTTGGCTCGGTGCTTCGTAGAAGGAAAGCGTTTGAAGCGTGTCGTCATTGTTTTGGTTCGGGTCATTCGGAAATTTTAATTCTACTTTGAAATCAGCATCTCCGGTAGTATTAGCATACGTCAAGCTTGGCGTAATGGTATAGTATGAAGTGTCTCCGTCAGAGAGCGCAGTCGCTGTCGTTAGGTTGATGTTTTCCGAAAGGTCTCCTAAGTGTATTGTCACAGGGAGAGTCGTGCCATCCGGAACAGATTCGCAACCAATGTACCGGACTCCAATATTAAATGAATTAAGCGTGTTGTCACACTGAATAGAACTGACGTTATCCATGGATATTAAAGCAAAGTCCCGGGCGATATTTGAACGGTTCTTGATGTGCGTAATGATGACGTCATTGGGGGTATAACTATCGTTTGGGTTGTCAATCCAAACTTTTACCACATAATCAATTCCGGCCGAAAAATCGTATGGAGTATTAAAAATATAATGAATGTACTGCTCATTAAAAATAGGCTCGGTGGTGACATAATCTTCCGAAACCGGTGTCTCCCCATTGATAGAATAGTACATCTTAATCGTGGAGCCGGCCGGAAGAGAGTCCGGGCAAGAATTGTATTTAAGCTTCACATCTATAGACTCGGATGCCAGGCCACAACTCGTTTGGGGATGACTGATTTCTTGTACTTTTAAGTCATTATTGCGGAGTGCTTCTCCGACACCTACCGCTTGCCAAGCATCTGCAACAGAATGATATTCCGATGAGCAATGCCCATATAAATTGTTCGCAATAGTTAGTGTAGCATCTCTAAATGCTTGATAATCAGAAGTTTCCGTAAGGTAGTTGGTTAGGGCTTCATAGACGATGACCTTGGCTTTGTCAAAGCCGATACCTTGGACATTATAAGTGAAATCATTGTCATTCGTGCCTGTGCCGCCTTCCACTAATAGGTAATACCACAAGTTGCCAATGGCGCTGGATACGTGTACATCTCCGAAAGGATCCCAATAGTCTCCCCCGTAGGTAGAAGGCTGGTGCAGACTTTTGGGGTCATTCATTTTTCTGATGACGTAGTTTACTTTTTCTCCGAGCGTCCAATTGAATCCGGCCGGACTGACGGCATGCTCTATGGTGGCTCCAAAAATATCACTCATGGATTCATTAATCGCTCCGGATTCTCCTTCATAAATTAAATTAGCTTCACTCTCCGTGACCCCATGGGTAAATTCATGTGCGACAATAATAAGCGGCGTGAATGCGGTGGTGCCTAAGTCCACACTCGCATCTCCAAAGAATATAGCTTCACCATCATAATAGGCATTAGGCTCCTGCATGTGGACATAGGCCAATATGTCTCGTCCTTGGTTATCCATGCCTTGTCGACCAAAAACTTCATCAAAAAAGTCTATCGTTTTTTCTACGCCCCAATGTACGTCAATGGCTACGGCGTTGGGTTCTTCTCCGGTTTCGTTCCAATGGTTATTGGCGTCGGCTATCAGCTCTTCCGATTCAAAATCATAAGTCGAAATATTGGAGTGCCCTTTTCTTTTTGCTTCGCTTAAGGTAAAGCTGGTTGGGCTCAGAGAATCTACCACAATATCTACCGGGCCACTGTAAAAGCTTTCTGCCGTGACCGGAACATTCGTCGCATGCAAGTTATTATATTTATGGATGAGCCGACCGGTTTGGGCGTCCACATAAATCTTGTAACGGGCGATGGGCTTAAATACATGGACATCCATCTCGTAAGCCAAACGATACTTGGCGGGGTCGGTACCAAAATTTTTATCATACCATACAAGTTGTGGGGTAGGATAGTAACTTTTGCCCTTAGTCCGCAGGCGTTGATTCTCCAAGGCCGGTACTTCCCAATAAAATTGACTGTTTTTATCGCAAGATTGAAGCGCTACTTGAATGGCCTTTTGCTCGCTTATCTCGGGACTGCCCTTGCGGGAAAATTGAGAAATCCATTGGCCATTGACAGAAACTTCGTTATTTGGCTGAGTATGAACAACAAAACCGGCTCCAATGATGCGATGCCCTTCATGGAATTGTTGGTAACGAGTATGTTGAATGCCGTAAGACTCGGATTGCTTGAGCTTTTTAAGCGAGTTGTCCGGAGCTATCTTCAAAAACCTTTTAAGGTCTGCGGGTTTTGTAGTCGTTTTTGGCGAAAGCTGAAACCTAAGCTGACGTGTGGAATGATTGGCTTGCGCAAAAGAAAAAAGTGGAACAAATAAGGCTAGGAGTAGAATGTTGAGTAGTCTCATCTTTTTGTTTTAGGATTGGCAAAAATACCAATAGCAATTAGGAAAAGTTTTAATAATGTTCAGGAGCATAAAGAACCGAAAAAAAAAGTGAAAAGTATAATTTTTGGAGAAAAATTTGTCGTTTTTTTTGAGAAATGGTAGGATAAGTGGGAGTAAAGTCCTAGGCTATTTAACTGGTTTTTGACTGGTTTTTGAGTGGCTTGCACTTTGGCCTTAAGGGGCGAGATGGTCACTCAAAACCCTACACATTGATTTTAAGCCTAAAATACACCTATACAGATAGAATATAAAGTGCTGATTATCAATGTTTTTTTGTCTCTTTTTACTATACATGATTGGGGTGCTAGTTGTGGGTGACGCTCATCAGTCTTTGAAAAACAAAATCGTTTGTATCTTTGTTTTACAAGTAAAAGCTCCTGTTATGTTTGACATATTTAAGACATCAAAGTCCGTAACGCTCAGTATTGACGAGTTTTTTGATAAGGTGGAAGCCGGCATCTTTAATTTTAAGAAGGGGGTCAACCACTACATCAAGGACAATCTCAATGATTTTGAAGAAAATCTAAAGGCCAATAACGCCCTAGAAAAAGAAGCCGACATCCTAAAGCGGAAAATCGAAAATGACTTTTATGTGCATTCTTTGATGCCTACTTATTCCAGTGACATCCTGAATTTGCTGGAAAGAACGGATGATATTATAGATTTGTCGCAAGAGGTGCTCAATCAATTTGATGTAGAAGGGCCTAATATCCCGGCAGACATCAAAAAAATGTACAGCAAATTGACATCTGCTTCCGTTAAAACGGTGGAGAATGTAATTCCGGCTGCCCGTATTTTCTTCGTCTCCCCGGAACAAGTAAAGGACAAAATCCAAAAAGTCCTGTTTTATCATCACGAAACCCATACAATCGGGACAGAAATTAAGCGCAAGCTTTTTAAGGAATGCGACCAGCTAAAACTAAGTGAAAAAATCCATCTCCGGTACTTCGCCTTACATATCGAACAAATCGCCAATGCGGCCAAAGTCGTGGCTAGATTGCTCAGTTCTTTAGTTTTGAAAATCAAGATGTAGTTCATGTTTTTCTTTTTTCTCACCAGTGGATTGTTTTTGGGATGGACTTTAGGGGCCAATGATGCCGCCAATGTCTTTGGTTCTGCCGTGGGGTCGAAGATGATTCGATTTAAGCAAGCGGCTATTATCTCTTCTATTTTTGTCATCTTGGGGGCGGTCTTGCAAGGAGCCGGTGGCTCGCATACACTTGGGAAATTAGGCTCTGTTGATGCCTTGGGCGGTGCATTTACCATTGCCTTGGCTGCCGGCTTTTCCGTTTTTATGATGACCAAGTACAAGTTGCCGGTATCGACTACGCAGGCTGTAGTTGGAGCTATTATTGGTTGGAATTTTTTCACAGGGAGTCAAACGGATGTGAATTCATTGGTAAAAATTGTGACGACTTGGGTGGCCGGGCCTATTTTGGGTGGCGTATTTGCCTTGGTGATGTATTTGGCGTTGCGTTGGATATTGAGAAAAAGTAAAATACACTTGATTCGATTGGATGCCTATACGCGTTATGCTTTAATCTTGGTGGGCGCTTTCGGCTCTTATAGTTTGGGGGCGAATAATATTGCGAATGTAGTGGGGGTTTTTGTGCCTTCGGTGCCGGATATTGTTTTGGATTTTGGTTGGTTTCGGATTGATGGAGTGCAGTTGTTATTTTTGATTGGTGGTTTGGCGATAGCGGCCGGTATTGTTACTTATTCTAAGCGGGTGATGTTGACGGTGGGGGATTCGATTATGAAGCTATCTCCGGAGACGGCTTTTATTGTGGTATTTGCCCATTCGATAGTTTTATTTGTTTTTTCTTCTCAAGGACTGTCTAATCTTTTTGTCCGGATGGGCTTGCCGCCAATACCTTTGGTGCCGGTTTCCAGCTCTCAGGTGATTGTGGGAGCGATTATGGGTATCGCCTTGCTCAAAGGAGGTCGAACGATTGATTATCGGGTGTTGGGACAGATTGCCATAGGGTGGGTGGCGACTCCGGTTATTGCCGGTATTGTTTCTTTTTTCTCTTTGTTTTTTATGGCTAACGTTTTTAATTTGGTGGTCACTCATAAGACCGTTGCTAATGTGATAAGTCATCCTTCTTCGGGTATTACATCCCATGCCATCTCTAATCTTTCAAAATATGGTCAAAGAACAATTGATTTGTATGGTGTTGGGTTGATATTTTTATTGGTATTTTTACTTTTCGTGGTGGGTTATTTGCTTTGGAAAAATTTTCAACTTAAGCAGATTAATATTGAAAATGACTACAACGAACAAATTCTCCGATATAATGAGCAGCAGGCTAAATTAGAGTACGAATTAAAAATTACCAACAATCAAAACGCCAGATTAGAAGCCGCCGTCAAAGAGAAGAAGAAAACCCAAAAGAGAATTGCCCTGAGTATTATTCATAAAAATGAAGTGCTTAACCAGCTTAGATTAGAAATAGATAAAATAAAAAGTAAGCCCGAAACAGAAATAAAATACGATGACTTGAGTAACTTGGAGCTGTTGATTATCAATCATTTAGATCTGGAAAAAGACAGAAGGGTGTTGAATAAATATTTGGAAGAATTGAACGCAGAGTTTTTTGAAAAGATGGAGAAGAAGTTTCCTAACCTTACGGAAAAAGAGAAGCGCTTGTCGGCTTTGTTGCGTTTGAATTTGTCTTCCAAGGAGTTGGCTTCGATTTTGGGGATTTCTGCCAAGAGTGTGGAAGTGAATCGGTATCGCTTGCGCAAAAAGTTAAATTTGAAGAAAGATCAAAAATTGTCCAATGTGCTGGGCAAATTATAAAGCAATGATTCTGTTTTTTAGCCTTAGCCGGATGATTGCTCTTAATTAAACAAAATGGCAATATTATGAAAGGAAATTGGTTTGGATTATTTGTTGTGTTAATGCTCTACAGTTTGGGGGCGTTGGCGCAAGAAGACAAAGTCGTACTCAATCAGTATGGTCAGGAAGTAGAGCGCACGGATGTTGATGCGGATACTCGAAATAGTATTCTGACCTTTGAGTCTAAAGATGGTGATTATCGCTTTTGGATGGATAATCGCGTGTATTTTGATGCCGGTCTTTTTTTTGATAAAAAGGCCTTGAATCCTATCGGAAATGGACTGAATATCAGACGCGCCCGGATGGCCGTCAAAACGAAGATGCACAAAAATTGGTACGGGGAAATTGATTTGGATTTTGCCGGTGCCGCGATGGAGATGAAAGACATGATTATTAAGTACACAAATGATGCGAATAGTTTTAGCTTGAAAGGGGGGCATTTTAAGGAAGGTTTTTCTATGGAGACCACCACGACTTCCCGGTATTTGACCTTTGTGGAGCGGTCTTTAATATCAAAAATTACACCGTCCAGACACTTGGGT
>JALVCY010000652.1 GCA_027009605.1 Saprospiraceae bacterium | reverse complement strand
TCGGACTTCGTTGTTGAGAGCTTTGCAGGTTGAGATGATATGGGTTTTTGCCGGGGTTTTTTACTTCATTATTCGATATTCGGCATTCGGTATTCGATATTCTGTCTTGGTGTTTGGGTTGAGATGGTTGGCTATATGCTTCAATGAATGAGCAAGGGCTTAGCAACCAATTGATCTTGCTGAAAAATCACTAGGTATAATCCCGGCTGTAAGTGGCTGATATTCAAGGTTTTAATTGGGTGTTGGATGTCTATCACAGTCTGTCCGAAAACATTCTTAATTTGAATCCGGCGGATTTGACGCAAGTCGCCATCGAACTCAATAACATCCTGCGCCGGATTGGGCCAAAAACGAATGGAAGCCGGCTCAAACCTAAAATCAATTGTATTGGAATAGGTGTAATTCCCGTCTAAATCAACTTGCCGAAGCCGGTAAGTGTTGATTCCATTGAGTGGTTTGGGGTCAACGACATGGTATTCCTGTAGTCCGGCATTTACCTTTTGCATCTCCCGCCAATGCCCATTTGGCGCAAGCCGCTCCACCCCAAAATAATCGGCATTTATCTCCGCGGAAGTCGTCCAATACAAATCAATTTCCTGCCCATTGATGCGACCATAAAAGGGTTGGGTGTATTCGACCGGCAAGGCGAGATGGTCACAAGCCGTGGCATCTATCGTCGTCCATAGAGCATTTGTTTTGGGTACACAATCCGTCGCGTAATACCACCAAAAATACCCGCCTATGTAATTGGGTGTGGTGATATTCATGCGGTAATAGCGATTAATGTAGTCTGCTTTTTTGTTAGTGTCAGTGGTGCCGCATTCTCCTATGCCCAATTTAGAATTGGGAAAGATAACATGCAAGCTATCAAAAACATCCTGCCACTCTGCTTCGGTCAATACAACGCCTTCACAATCATCTTCATAGTAGCTCACCAAGACATAATCAAGGCCTTGTTTCATGGAATCCGGTACATTGGCATTGACCCAAGTAAACATCTCATTTTCGGGGTGGTCGTAATAGCAGGCGGCATTGTAATACAAGGTCAATTCCGTTTTCTTTCCCCGACTTCTAACTCGCCCAAAGGCACCAGTCATTTTTTGGACGACATCGCTTGTGTTGCCTAGCCAATCGCCGTTGATTTCATTGCCAATTTCCCAAATATCCACTACATCTCCTAATGTGTCCAAATAATTTGTAGTACGATCCAAATAGGCTTGTACCGTAACGGAATCAACATAGTAGCTATCCAGAATTTCCCCTAGGATAAAGGCTTTGGTCGCTATTTGGGTAACCGCATCAACGTACTCCGTAGCGGCCACATTTTCATCAAAGACAATTCTTGAAGTCGGCTTTTGGCAATGACTGTCAAAAGCATCGACAATGCCGGCCGTATTTGTCCAAGGATCATCAATGGTGACCCCAAAAATCCAACTGGAATCAGTGACTTGCGCACGACCAATCGCAGAAATTAGAAAGAAGAAAATGAAAAATCTCATGGCTAAAGGTGTATGTTTGGTGTAAAAATAGGAAGAATTTTCATTTTATGGTAGTGTTCATTTATCAACAACTATTTATTCTAACCGCCGAAAGGGATGTTTAGGTGGTTTTAAAAGCTGCTGTCTCAAATTTCCCAACCAAGCAAAATAGTAATCGTCATCCAGCCATTTTTTGATAATTTTTCTAGTTTTTAATTGGGTTTCTAAAGGCGGCAGACCGATTTTTGAGCGAGCTTGGTTGATTCTTTTTAGTTCTTTTTCGGTAAAAACAAATACATATTGCTCTGCCGGTTCGCCTTTATCAAATATGGGGTTGATAAAATAACGTTGGGCGCTATCTAATTCTGCATATTGTCCGGGAGCAATCAGGCCATCGATGAGTGCTTGGTCAAAAATATTTTTGACTTGCTTGTTGCGTTGGTACATGGGGGCGTAATGTCGATAATTGTGAAATGTTATTCCGGCCAAACTCCATTCCGCTCCGATTTTTCGCTCGGAAGGAAAGCCGTATTTGTTGACCAGCATCAGCCACTCATTAGTTAAGCTATCAAGTTGGTGAAGTTTTTCATCATTGGTCATTTCCAGGAGCGCCAAGTGTTTATAACCTAACTCCGGCAGGGAATCTTTACTCTTTTGTTTTGACTCTTTTAGCCGTTTTAGGATCGTATATATCCTTTCATTATACAACATAACCAACTGATAATCAATCTTTTTTAACGATTTAGCATAATCTTTGTCATTTAGGCTGGTCATATATTTATCTTCTATTTCTGTCCACAAATAGTCATTGTCCACCAAGCAAGGATTTTTTTGAAATTGCTTAATCCAAGCACCAAATTCCAACAAGTGCTTTGCAGCAAAAAAGCTCATTTCACAATCTCCAATCTCTTTTGCCGCTAGGTAGGCATTGTAGTAAGGGGCGGCATAGTCCTCTTCCATTTTGGCGAAAGCTTGGGTGTATAGCCGGACAGCCAAAGCCGAATTACTATCCAATAACGCCAAGTCGGCAGCATTGGTCAGTTGAGAAAATTGCAGAAAAGTGGGCGGCTCTTTGGGCAGTGTTGGATGGGAGACCACACTTTTTTGGGTGGTGGTACAGCTTAGAATAAAAAGGAATAGGAGTAGGTGGTAGGATTTCATGAGTTTGATTTAATAATATTTTAAACGAAAGTAGTAGTTTGCTCAATTTTTTCCTAAATGGTAAGAAGCAATAAGAGCGAGAAGAAGCGTCAAACCTAATGCCGATTTATCCTTTCGGAAAGCCCAAAAAGTTGTAAACATCGCTCCATGGATGATATGTTCTACGTATTGAGGACATAAAGGTATTCGGGTAAGTTGCATAAAACCTTGCGTTGCGCTGCGGCTAATCGTTAGTCCGCTGCAATCATTGAATAATTTGCAATTCACATTTTGGGATACTGTCGATAGTAATCCATAATTTAGTTCTGTACAATTCATAATTGCCTGTTTTTTTAAAATTTCAAGATGAAAAGTGTTTTAAAATTAAAGCGCGATTTTCTTTTTCTTTTTCATTTTTGTGGTACAGTTCAATGAGTACAATTCTTTGCTCTGCTTCAAAGTAAGCGTAAACCAATCTAAGTCCTGATTTTACCCCACGTCCTTTGAGACTTTTACAAGCTATTTTTCTGACCTTAATGACACAGGATGTGATGCCTAAGTCATTTATTTCAAAGCTAAATGGCGGGCGTGCATTAGGAGAGACTGCCAATACCTTGCGCAAAACCTTCAAATCATCCGGTATGCTTCTATACTTCTTGCTCAGCCGTTTGACATCTTTCTCAAACTCTTTTAATTCATTAAAAATCATCACTCCTCATCATCATATCTCCTAGCCGAAAAAGGGGCTTCTCGATAAAAAGCCAATTCATAATCAATAATTTCCCCGTCTTCGGAAGCCTTCCACGGCATGTCTTTGTGGGAATATTCACTGATTTTTCTAGCCGACCAATCCGAATATTGTTGGATGACTCGCTCAATTACCGCCAATTCTGAAGCACTCAAAACAGAAATATCCGCTTTCCGCAAGGGGATATATCGCTTTTGGGGAAACCCATGATACTCTGTCGAAATGCGCTGCAATCCCCCGTCTTTAATCATCGCATCCAATATACTGTCCAGCTTTTGCGGCACCGGCCCATACGGAAGTTTGCGATAAGCGGCTCCTGTCAAATGCTGCTCATATTGTTCGTAATAATCAAAATCCGAAAAATAAAGTAGCTTGTACAATACCGTCTCACCCACATTGGGTTTCCCCGCAGTTTTTTCCAAAATATACATTAAAATCTCCTTGAACTTGTGCACTTGAAGCTTGGGTACAGAAATCCGCATCGACACATCCGTCGACTTTCTTGGTGACACATCGACCATTTCTTCATCATACGCTTGCGCTAAAAAGCGATCCATCGAAAAACTCAATACTTCTGCTAAGCGCATAAATTCTTCAATAGAGATTTTCCGGTTTCCGGCTTCGACCTGCACCATCGAAGGTCTGGAAATCCCCACTAAGCGAGACAGTTGTTCTTGCGAATATCCGCGACGCTTGCGCAAATTAGCGATGCGCTGCCCTATTTCTTTGGATGTTAGTCTGGATGGCATGTGTTTTTATTGACAGAGTCTATGATTTTTTTGATGGTTAAAACAATTTCATCTGAGAAATAGGTTTGGGATAAAAAAGACCAATAATAACAAACGGATTTCGACCCGTAAAGTGATTTACTTTTGTAGTTCCAAGAAACAAAAATAAATCTTTCTTCTTTGCAAAATCATCAAAGTATTTTTTCTTCACATCTTCACAAGCCTTACTTTCGTCGCCATTGTGTCTTTTAAGAGAATTCCAATATAGTTGTCCAATTTCCCAATCTTCAATCATTAACTTGCTTTCAGCGTTTTCGTCATCTGTAAAACGATAAGAAAATTTATAAGGTAACTTTCGAACAACCTTGAATTGCTCAGTTTCAAATAGATTCATTTGCGTTAAGGCTTCAAGTTTGTTCTTATCCCATTCTCGTTCAACTGGCTCCGTGATGAATTTTAGAATTTTTTGGGGTTTGAAGGTGGCTAGAGATGTTATCTTGTCTCTATTTTTTGCGTCATCTATCAGTTGTTTCTTATTGGTATAAACAGTTTTTAAAGCAATTTTACGCCGCTCACTCCAAGCATCTCCATCTGCCTTTATTTCTCCGATAATTTCTACCTGTGTATCAAGAGAAACTGGTCGGTAGCTTTCTGGGCGAAAGTCTTTGGTGTTTTTCACGATATCCATTTCAACCCAATGCCATTTTTTAAATTGCTCTTGGTAGGGCATACGCCTAAACTGAATAGGATATAACCTTATCCAAGAGCCATCTTCTCTAAAGCCGGCAGTGCAAACCAATTCACTGTATTTCTTCGATAAAGTTGGATATGTTTTTACAGTTATTAAAATTTTCTCTCTAGCCATTAGATATGGGTTAATTGAAGGTTGAATTCAGATATTTTAACGATTGACTCTGCTAGAGGCTTACGATGACATTGGCAAATATTGGCTTCGAAGCAAGTTAAAGCAACACGACCAAATTGCACAACTAAACCTATAATTTCTTTTTGCAATCCTTGTGTTTGTTTTAAGTTATCCATTGCATATTCGGAAAAAAGCGTATCGTAATCAGATTGTTTTTTTAGTGCTCTGCGTTTATTGGATTCAATGCCCAATTCCGGATAGTGAAAAAAGGTGATACCCACCCCTTCACAGGCATTTTTTAATTGATTCTTATTGAAGCCATATTTCATACTTCTAGAATTTTTGCGAACATCGACTAGCACTTTGATGTCTTTTTTTATTAATTTGTTTAAGTATTGTTCCAAAGAAATACCTTCATAACCAATAGTAAATAATCCTTTTTTCTGTCCGGTAGGACGTTTATTTTGAATTTCTTGGAGTGCTGACACATCAAGAACTTTTTCTGCAACAACACTATTGATGGCGTAATAGGGGTATTTTTGGTAAGTATACTTAATTAGCTCACTAGTCCTTAGATTCCGGAATTTAGAAGCGAGTTCACTTAATGCCTGTTGATCATCAGCCTTTAGTTCTGAGAAATATTTTTTTTCTTCGATTCGTTGCCATTTTTTTTCTTTCTCTACAATTTGCTCATATTTTGCCATTGTTCGCAAATCGGCATTAGCCTGAAAGGAAAAACAACCAAATTTATAAGGAACAAAGTCAAAAGATGCTTTCTTTTGCTTCATTCCTAATAAAAATAGCAATTTTTGGAAGTCAATCTTACCTAGTTCATCTCCCATCACTTCAAAAAGTGATAACAATATTTTTCTTCTGTAGTACATGGTGCAAAGATAGATTTTTTCTTTGTAGTACATGTATTTCTACGATGTCAATCAACTGCATGGTAGGATAGAAAAAGCATCAATAACAATAAGAAGCTTAATGGTCTATTCTTTTTATAGGTCGCTAAAACACCAATCATTGCTGTGTGAACAATCACTTCGGCCTTTTGGCCGGGCATCGTCAAACCCGTAATTTTTTTAAATCCTTTTGTAGTCCGGCGACTAATTGTGCTGCCACTACAATCCCCAAAAGCACTGCAGTTGATGTCTCTTGATATTTTCGTAAGAATGCCATATTCGTTATGCATAATTAGTTTTTAATGAAGTCCCAATATTAGGATGGGGCAAAGATAGGAATTGTTTTGTTTTAAATCAAGCAATTGTTCTAAAATCTTTCATTTTGGCAAAATGATTGGATAAATCCGCTCCGAAAAGTCACGATAGCCAAGAATTATAGCACGGAACAAAATTTTGTTTTGTTTACCTTAAGTCCCCTTCTAAGGGGATAGTTGGGGTTAAAAATAAGAAAGCAAACAAAACAAAATTTTGTGGCTCTAGAAGTAAAGCTACAAAATCAATCTTTCGGAGGCAGATGCATTAAGACTTTGATATTAAGTAGTTGCTATTTTTACGCCCAAGCAACCCAAAATCCACTCAAAGCACAGCCCAAATTTGTCGCTGATTAATCACAGCCAATTCGGTATCCACAAATTGCTCTTCAGAATCTTCACAAAAGTAAAAGTGATATAAAATTTCAATTTCTTTTTTCCGAAAGGTAAGGAACACAATCAGAATAAATGTACTTATTTAGGTGAGATTATTTTGGGATTAGACAAGGCGAGAAGAGCGATGGTAGCAGGGCTACCAGAGTGATGAACAACGCAGAATAATCACAAAAGAAGCCACATAAAAGGGACATTTATTCTGGGCGTGTTCCTAAAGGTGCGTTTTTCCTTTTTTAGTATCATTTCTTTTCCGGTGTATGGGCTTTTCATGATTTTTAATTTTAAAACAAATCGTAAGAATCC
>JALVCY010000651.1 GCA_027009605.1 Saprospiraceae bacterium | reverse complement strand
TTGGCTTCAGACTGCTAAAATTTGGGTGAGAAATAGTCCACACATAGGCTAACATATTATAAAAATTTTCTTTCGTTTACCCTAACTGTTCAATTGGAAGCTTTGATAATCAATTGGTTATGAAAATCAGTTGAACGCTTGAACGCTGAGTTTACTCCGAAAAGTCGGATGCTGTGGTTTGTTCTTGAGTCCACAAAATTTTATTCTGTTTTCTCCTTTATAGTTAACCCCAACTATCCCCTTAGAAGGGGACTTATGGTAAACAGAATAAAATTTTGTTCCGTGCTCAATTCTTAGTGAAGTGAACTTCTCCAAGTAAACCCAACGCTAGAACAAGTGAACAGAAAGCATGCATCCAGAATAGAATTTGGCCAATTTCCCAACTATTCCAAAAAAACGACTTTTCGAAGTAAGCTCACAGGCACATTCATTAGTTCTTCATGTGAACCACCCGCTGCTCAAATGGAGCTTCGTAGCCGGCTTCACCCAGTCGTTTAGCAATTTCCCCGCGCAAGCCCCAAAATACATCCCAATAATCTTCTACCGTAGAAAAGGGCAAGGCGGTTAATTGAATGTTGTTGTTGGTTAATTCCGTTACATACACAGACGGAGCCGGATCCTTAAGCACTTTGTCGGAAGACGTCAACACATCCATGACAATAGACTTAGCCTTTTCAATATCCGCCCCATACCGGATGGCAAAAGGAATATCTGACCGCACACTACCCTTCTTTGAGTAGTTCACAATATTACCGGCAAACAAAGGGCCATTCGGTACGATTACGGTCTTATTCTGGAAAGTCTCTAGTACCGTTACCAAAACCGATAACTCTTTGACAAAACCAAGCTCCCCTTGAACTTCAATTAAGTCACCCACCTTATAAGGTCTAAAAATCAACAGAAGCACACCGGCGGCAAAATTGCCCAAAGCACCTTGAAGAGCCATTCCGATAGCTAAACCCAACATACCTAAAACGGCAATAAACGAAGTGGTTTCTACCCCTACCTGACCGGCAACGGCGATAAAGAGCATCACTTTGAGCAAGAAACCAACCAAGGTCAAAATAAACGGACGCAAAGTCGCATCAATATGCCGGGTTTCCATCAAGCGCCCCACGGCACGCATAATGGCCTTAATAATCCAAAGACCAATCAGTAAGGTAATGATAGCCATCACCAGTTTAGGGCCCCATTCTCCCAATGAGCCGCCCAATTTTTCTACGAAAGTAGATTTTAATGTGTCAATAATTTCCATAAGTTTAGTTTTACTGGATCATGAATATGACCTATCCCTTTACTCCAAACAATAGAAATAGCTGCCACCCGGCAGATATCCCTACCTATGCCCTAAACATATTTGCCTATCAAAACAAATATACCTACCAACAAAAACGAAGAAAAAGATTGGTTTTCTCATAGAGACCATATACAATCACCATGTTAGGAGCTCCAAACACCTGCTTAGAGCTCAAATAAGTATCATAGCAAATTTACTGATTATTCCTGTCACAGACACTAGGATTTTGATTTTTTTTCTAAAAAGCTATGAATACCGGAACTTGAGTAAGCACTTTTAAGTATCGGTATTCCGTCGGTATAGCCGTATTATTGTTTTTAGCGTAAACTCAACGCTTAAAATAATACTTCAAAATAGCATAAATAGCCCGCAAACCATCCCGCCAGCCTATTTTTTTGCCTTCTTCGTAAGTCCTTCCGTAATAGGAGATACCGACTTCGTAAATTCTAGCATCCGGATGCCTCGCAATTTTAGCGGTGACTTCAGGCTCAAAACCAAAGCGTTTTTCTTTTAATTCCAAGGATTTGATGATGTCTGCTCTAAAAAGCTTGTAACAAGTCTCCATATCTGTGAGATTCAGATTGGTAAACATATTGGAGAGCCTGGTCAAGAAACGATTACCGATGGAGTGCCAAAAGAAAAGAATCCGGTGGGGCTTTCCGCCAATAAAACGAGACCCATAAACCACATCAGCAAAACCATCCAAAATAGGCTTCAAAAGGATATTGTATTCTTGCGGGTCATATTCTAAGTCGGCATCTTGGATAATGATATAGTCTCCGGTAGCTTTGGCGATTCCTGTATGCAGAGCCGCTCCTTTTCCTTGATTCACTTCATGGTCGTAATAGGAAATATTCAACTCCGGATGCCCCTTTTGATAGGCCAGAACGGCATCTCGAGTATTGTCCGATGAGCAATCATTCACAATAATCAACTCCTTTGTCATACCGCCAATCAAATTAACGGCTGCTACCTTATCCAGTATCAAGTGGATGGTTTTCTCTTCATTATATGCCGGAATGACAATGGATAGTTTCAAGCTCATAGACTTCGGTGTGGTTTAAGCCGCAAAGGTAATAAAAAGTAGTTAATCATTACGCTTTCGGTTGTTGGAAAATGAATTAACGGTATAACGATATAGCGGTGTAACGGTATAACGGTATAACGGTGTAACGGTGTAACGGTGTAACGGGAAGGCAGGAAAGAGATCTTGCTACTTGAACTTAACGGCTAGGCAGCCAAGAGTGTGCTACTTGAACGCCGAAGGCATTTGAACGCCCGTAGGGCAAATTGAACGTGCGAAGCACAAATTGAACGCCGAAGGCAAACAACGGTATAGCGGTGTATCGGTACAACGGTTTAACGGCTAGGCAGCCAAGAGCGTACTACTTGAACGCCGAAGGCAGTTGAACGCCCGAAGGGCAAATTGAACGTGCGAAGCACAAGTTGAACGCCGAAGGCACTAAGCATGACACTTAAAATAATCAAAAGGCTCCCGACAAGATTGACATTGAAATAGCGCCTTACAAGCCGTGGAGCCGAAGGCAGAAATCATCTTTGTATCCTCCGAGCCACATCGGGGACAAGGCACCGAAATATCTTCCAAAAGAGCCGTCTTCGCTTGCCCTTCGACCGGTGGAGCGATCCCATATTCGATGAGCTTTTCCCGCCCTTTTTGCGAAAGCCAATCCGTCGTCCAAGCCGGAGAAATCACTTGCGTAATTCTTATCTTAGAGAATCCTGCCACAAATAAAGCCAAGCGTATTTCTTCTTCCATCACATCCGTTGCCGGACACCCCGTATAAGTTGGGGTAATCTTCACTTCTACTTCGTCATCATTCAAGACATTGACGTCCCGAATAACCCCAAGGTCTTCCAGCGTCAAAACGGGTATTTCCGGGTCTTTTACGGCGGCTAGAATTTTATAGACTTTGCCCTTCATATCATTAGGATTTGCCGGTGTCACAATCTACCAAGTCTGACCGGGATAGGCTCTTTGCAGAAACTGCATTTCCGCAAGGATATGCCCTAAATGCTCGGAGTGAATACCTTTTTTCCCACCGGTTTGATGCCAATCTCCTTCCGGAATGACCAAGCTTGCTTCCTTTACGGTCTGCGTCACATTGGCCAACCAAGTTGGCTTCATGGAAGCCACATCCGCTGCGATTCCCGCTTTCGCTAAAATCTCTTCACCCCCGGTCATTTCAAAAAACTCCCCCGGATAACTCCACAAATCATTCAGGGCATCTTGCATCTTCTGTCGGGAAATAGCCGTACCGTCTCCCAATCGCAGCATCCAATTCCGGCTAAACCGGCGGTGGTATTTGACTTCCATCAAGGCCTTGGTCGCTATCGCTGCCAAATCTTCATCCTTGCTTTGACACAGAGCCTGATAATTCAAGAAATTAAACTCATCAAACAAATATTGCCGAACGATAACATGGGCAAAATCATGATTCGGTTGCTCCACCAACAGCACATTTCTAAATTCATGCACGTCTCTCAAAAAAGCCAATTGGTCTTCATCCCGCCCATCCAACTTGCCGGCATACTGAAACAATAATCTGGCTTGCCCAATCAAATCCAAAGAGATATTTGTAATGGCGATATCTTGCTCTAAAGCCGGCCCATGACCACACAACTCAGACAATCGCTGAGCCATAATCACCTGATTATCAGCTAGGTGCAAGACATAATCAAAAAGCATTGCTTTATTATTCATCGGTTACATTTTTTTTACTTCATCAGGCAATTCATAAAAAGTAGGATGCCGATAAACTTTGTTTTTTGCCGGTTCAAAAAAAGCATCATTTTCTTCGGGATTAGAGGCAAAAATATATTTAGACTGTACCACCCAAAGGCTCTCCCCTTCTTTTCGGCGCGTATAGACATCTCTTGCATTTTCCAAGGCCATCTCCGAATCCGCTGCATGCAGACTCCCGACGTGTTTGTGGCTTAATCCGCGCTTTGCAGCAATAAAAACTTCCCATAATGGCCAATCTTGATTTGTACTCATATCTATTTTTTTTTGTGACATTAACTAGTGCGAATACCTACCCGGCGATCGTTTGCTCTTTTTTCTTTTTTGCGTAAGCGGAAGCAGCTTCTCTCACCCAAGCGCCTTCATCATAGGCTTTGCGCCTTGCGGCCAAACGCTCCCGATTGCAGGGGCCATTGCCTTTGACGACCGACCAAAACTCCTCCCAATTGATTTCCCCAAAGTCATAATGCTGCCGTTCTTCGTTCCATTTTAATTCCGGATCCGGAAGGCTGAGCCCCAAGACTTCGGCCTGCGGCACCGTCGCATCAATAAAATCTTGTCTCAATTCATCATTAGATTTCCGCTTAATTTTCCACTTCATGGACTGACTACTATGTGTGGACTCCGAATCATGCGGCCCAAACATCATAATCGAAGGCCACCACCAGCGATTCAAAGCATCCTGAGCCATCGCTTTCTGCTCTGCAGACCCGCGGCTCAACGTATATAGGATATCAAAGCCTTGCCGCTGATGGAAACTTTCCTCTTTACAAATCCGAACCATCCCCCGCGAATAAGGCCCGTAAGACGTCCGCATCAAGGCCACTTGATTCATGATGGCCGCCCCATCCACCAACCAGCCAATCGCCCCGATATCTGCCCAATTCAAGGTTGGATAATTAAAAACACTAGAATACTTGGCTTTGCCGGAGTGGAGTGCTTCTATCATCTCTTCTCGAGAAATCCCCAAGGTCTCTGCCGCTGAGTACAAGTACAAACCATGTCCACCTTCGTCTTGAATTTTGGCCAACAAAATCGCCTTTCTTTTGAGTGTCGGAGCCCGGGTCACCCAATTTCCTTCCGGCAACATGCCGACAATTTCGGAATGGGCATGCTGTGACATCTGCCGTATCAAAGTCTTTCTATAAGCGTCGGGCATCCAATCTTTGGGCTCGATTTTGATTTCTGCATCCACTTGTGCTTGAAAGCGGTTTTGCAATTCCTTGTCGTCCATCCTATCCAATTTTTATTTTGCTTGAGCAAATATAACAAATATTGGGAATTGTAAGTACTCCGCACGAATCATTTTAACTAAAAAGGCTTTTCTCTTGCTGAATTTCGTCTTATTCCAGTAATTAAAGGTAATTAAAGGTCAAGGGTTAAGGGTAAAAAGGTGAAAGGAAGGCAGGAAAGAAATAACGGTATAACGGTGTAACGGTGTAACGGTATAACGGGAAGGCAAGAAAGAAATCTTACTCCTTGAACTTAACGGCTAGGCAGCCAAGAGCGTACTCCTTGAACGCCGAAGGCAACTAACGGTGTAACGGTGTAGCGGTGTAACGGTATAACGGGAAGGCAAGAAAGAGACCTTACTCCTTAAACTTAACGGCTAGGCAGCCAAGAGCGTACTCCTTGAACGCCGAAGGCACTTGAACGCCCGAAGGGCAAATTGAACGTGCGAAGCACAAATTGAACCAAAGGTAAAAGGTTAAGGCAGGAAAAAACTCTTGCTACTTGAACCCAAAATACTGTATCTTTACCCCGGAATTTGGGACAAAAAATGCCTAAAACAAAATAGCCATATATGAACCCCCATACAAAAGAAAAACTAGCACTCTTAACGCCTAAGGAAGCCCACCAAATACTAGTAGAAGGCAACCAACGTTTTGTTCAGAATCTTAAAGCCAACCGTGATTTGCAAAAGCAAGTATTGGCTACTAGTCATGGACAATTTCCTTTTGCTATTATTTTAAGCTGTATTGATTCCAGGGTGCCGGTAGAGCTTGTTTTTGACCAAGGGATTGGAGATGTCTTTAGTGTCCGAGTAGCAGGAAATGTTGTCAATAAAGATGTCCTCGCCTCGATGGAATATGCCTGCAAAGTGACCGGTTCAAAAATTGTCGTGGTCTTAGGACATACTAGCTGCGGTGCGGTAACTGCCGCCTGCAAAGGCGTAAAAATGGGTCATGTAACCGGATTACTAGAAAAAATCCAACCGGCCATCGACCAATGCCAAAAAGAGGATACCAACTTTGTTTGTAACTACAAAAATAAGGAGATTGTCGATCATGTCGCCGTGGAAAACATTCATCATTCCATTGCCCGAATCAGAAGCGAAAGCCCCATCCTTGCGGAATTAGAAAAAAATGGAACCATAGAAATTGTAGGAGCCATGTATAGTGTGCAGACCGGTCAAGTTGATTTTTTTGACTTTTGAGTGGAGGCTTGAGACTATTCCTGAGTCTATAAAATCTTACTCCTTTCTTCAATTTTCAGTAAAGTAAAGCAACCAAACCGAGTTAATCTATGAGTTTAGTCCTAAAAGTATTCTGATAAAAAACTACCCAATTTTATTCTGTTTGGAGATTTTGTTCAATCGTTCAACTGTTCAACTGTTCAATTGAAAGTACTGAAAATCAACTAGTTATAAACAATCAGTTGAACGATGAGTTCACTCCGAAAAATCGGGCGTGGTGGTTGGTTCTTGTGGCCACAAAATTTTATTTGGTTTCTTTTGATAAAACTTTCCAAAAGTTTAAAACTTTTGGAAAGTTCTTGTATGGTAACCAAATAAAATTTTGTTCCGTGCTTTAATTTCC
>JALVCY010000650.1 GCA_027009605.1 Saprospiraceae bacterium | reverse complement strand
ACTGCTGGTTGTACCATTTGGCTTTTTCATAATCAAAGATAGCTCCGGATTTACTGACTCGATATAGATTAAAGACTTCAGTGAGTTCTTGCAAGCTAAATATTTCCTGTTCCCCTTCCGGATGCCACCCCAACATGACCAAAAAATTAATCACTGCTTCAGGAAAAAATCCAAACTCATCAAAGCCCTTAAAACTATCTTCCGGTTGGTCTCCGTTCCAAGACAGGGGAAAAACAGGCATGCTGAATTTAGCCCCATCCCGCTTGCTTAATTTCCCTTTGCCATTCGGTTTTAAAATCAACGGTAAATGGGCGAACTTCGGCATCTCATCTTCCCAGCCAAAAGCTTGATACAGCAGCACATGATGCGCCGTACTGGACAACCACTCTTCACCCCGTATAACATGGCTGATTTGCATCAAATAGTCGTCCACTACATTAGCCAAATGATAAGTCGGCATTCCATCGGCTTTGAGCAAGACCTTGTCATCCAACAAGTCAGTAGAAAATTGAACATCTTCCCGGATAATATCCTGAAACTTGACTATTTGTCCGGACTCTATTTTTAAGCGAATCACATAGGGGCGTCCACTTTGCAACCAAGCTTGGACTTCTTCGGCGGACATCGTCAGGCTGTTTTTCATGGTCATTCTACTGGCAGGGCCGTAGTTGGTGGCAGCCGCTTTTTCGGACTGGAGTTTTTCGCGCAAGCCGGTGAGCTCTTCCGGCGTATCAAAGGCATAATAGGCCTTGCCGGATTGAATCAACTTATTGGCGTAGTCAATGTATAAAGCCTTGCGCTCAGATTGGCGATAAGGGCCGAATTGACCGCCTTTGGCAGGACTTTCGTCAAAAGGAAGTTCTAGCCAATTTAAGGATTGAGTAATATAGGCTTCTGCTCCGGGAACGTACCTTTTCCGGTCGGTATCCTCTATCCGAAGAATAAAAGTCCCCTTGTTCTTTTTGGCAAACAAATAATTGTATAATGCGGTACGAACGCCACCGATGTGTAACGGCCCGGTTGGACTTGGCGCAAATCGAACTCTGACTGGCTTGGTCATAATTTTTTTCTTTTGGTAAGAATTGGCAAAGATACGATAAATCACAGTACTTGACTCAAGCTTTGTTATTCAGGAAGAGTTTTCCTATAAAACGCAAACTTCTGTAGTCAAAATCAAGCTTTGGTTGTACTTCTTAGTGTAAACTTAGTGTATTCTAAAGCGACCTAAGTGGTAAGAAAAATAATAAGCCTAACCACTTAGTTCACGAAGCAAACACTAAGAACTCACTAAGGTGTTGATTGTTAATAAGTTATAGCTATTTCATTTTTTTGATTATCAAGTTTTTATAGGAGACCCCTTGCTATTCCGGTACAGTGGCTACCGTACAAACACAATTCATAATGAAAAAAACCAATATATAGTCAGGTAGATTTTCATTGCTTTGCCGTTGGTTTTACTTTACCGTTGGTTTTACTTTACCGTTGGTTTTAACCAACGGACAGAAAGCAAGCCTATAAGGGGCTTTAGCCCCATTGACTTGCCAAGAAAATACCAAAAAATGCGGCTAAAGCCGGCTTGCCACTTAGTTTTTATCCGTCAGCTAAAGCAGACGGTAAAAGCTAAAGCAGACGGTAAAAGCTAT
>JALVCY010000649.1 GCA_027009605.1 Saprospiraceae bacterium | reverse complement strand
AATAGGCATTTTTGTGTATGTTGACGTAGGGACGCACGGCCGTGCGTCCCTACGTGAGAAAATTTTAGCAAAAACAGGCGCAAAAAGGGCATTTTTTGACCAAAATAGTGGGTACCTAAATAGTTACAAAAAAACGTCATTTCGGAGCAGACTCACTGTTTAACTGTTCACTATAAAGTCTTGGTATTCAGTTAGATATGGAATTTAGTTGAACGATTGAACTCAGAGTCTGCTCCGAAAAGTCACTACAGCCAAGAATTGAAGCAGGGAACAAAATTATATTTGGCTACAATGACCTAGTGCAGCGTGGTGTCGCTCCTACGGAGCTATATCCCTTCTATTTTATTGTAGTCTTTACCAAGATATCGCCCCGATGGGGCTCAGGCTTATGTATCTAGGCTGTGCCTTCACTGTTGTCAGCCCCGTAGGGGCGACACCTTTGTAACAGACAACGTAACTGTTTAGGTGCCCCAATTTTTAGGTAGAAAATAGGCATTTTGGTGGATGTTGAAGCTACAATTTTTGAAGCGTAGCTGGGCTACGTGAGAAAATTTTAGCAAAAACAGGCGCAAAAAGGGCATTTTCTAACCAAAATAGTGGGTACCTAAACAGTTACCAGACAACATCGACGATGCTAGTAGCCCCGGCGGGGCGACACCTTGTCTCGGTCGCACTAGTTATAAAGAATTCAAATAAAATTTTGTCGTCTCAGAAGCAAAATTCTAACTTCCAATTTTTCGGAGTAAACTCAATAATTGAACAGAATACATGCATCCCGAATAAAATTTGGCAATTTTCCCAACCATTTCAAAGACTAGACTTTTCGGAGCGGATTGAACTCACCGATGTACCGAAACTAAGGTAAATATACTACCCACAGCTTTCCACCGCAATAAAAACCATGGTAAATTAGGGAAAGAGTGACGAAGGTCTTTGTTTGGGTCTTCTTTGGTAGTGAAGTTTATTTAAACCGGATGGGCAGCTCTCGTTGAAAAACAATTATCGAGGTTGGATATTGATCCGAAAGTTGATGATAGTCATGCATTTCTTGTGTCATGCGATGTTTGGAGACGGTGACTTTCCAAGAAAGATTAGAAGTGTCCTTTAGGTTGTAGTCTTTTTCAAAAAATCTGGACTCAAGCGGGGCTAAGTTATTGTCACTCAATTTTTTGGCGGTAGGCCACCATTGCCACTTTTCACCTATTCTAAAGGTATCGCTCTGGAGGGGCTCTCCGTTTTTTAATAAATCAAATTGAATGAGAAAATGGCGTTCCGGATCTCCGGTCGGGACTTTGTGCCCGGCATGTTGGTTGGTGGCTCGTAGGCCTAAATGGATGGGGGCATTTGTCGGATGGAGGGTGTCTCCGATGATGGCAAATTCCAAGCCGTTGAGCACGAAGGCTTTTTCTCCTTTGACTTTTGGAATGCCGGAGCCGGGGAAATAGTGGCGATGCCCCTTGCGGGAAATGGCACCGGTCGCACTAGGTCTATCCACTTCCGGCATGTGGCAAGAGATACAATTTTTTCCTTTTTGGGAATAAGGCCCTTGACTCCATTCTTTGCCGGTCTCGAAGGTACAAACCAAGTCTTCCGCCAAATCATCGTGGGCATCATGGCATGCGATGCATAATTTTTCCGAAAGGTAGTCCGTATCTATCTTGACGGGATGGCTAGCCTGAATATTATCGTGAGAGCCTATGATGGTATTTTCTTTTATATGGCAGGCGATACAAGTAATGCCTTCATGCTGCAAGGATGGGTCGAATCTTGGATTTTTTGTACGTACCGGCTGAAAATAGTCATGGTCATAAATAGCGGTAGTGATGTATTGTTGCTGATTTTGAACGGGGAGATGGCAGTTTTTGCAGATAAACAAATTTTTATTTTTGGCTAATTCAGCCTGATATTGTTCATCAGTCCAAGCGTGGGCGTGCGTGGAGATTTTCCATTCTTGATAAATTTCCGTGTGGCAATGCCCGCAATCTTTGGCACGTAGAGAGGAGAGTCCTTTCGGAATATCTTGATTGGGGATGATGGAATCCCACGCATGGGTGAAAGGTGTCACTTCCTTGCGGTGAAAGGGGGAGTGGCCTTGATTCCGGAAGACAAGGAATGTACCTAGAAGGAGTACTAGAGCCAAAAAAAAGAAATTAGATAATCGCTTCAAATTCATAAGGGGCAAAAGTAGGTTTTCCTTGTTTATACTGTCGTGATGTAAGTCACTTGCTTGGTTTTAGAACCTTAAGACGTAAGAGCAATGTTTACTAACAATATGAATAATGATAATGTGTAATAGGTTGGTGTTTAGTGGTCTATGCCTATGTTTAAATGTTGAGAAGTCTGTGGAAAACCTGTGCAAAGATTGAGTAATGGATTCTGTCTAATTTGTTATATCTTTGCCTAGGGAAAACAGACAGCGTTGCACAAGCCAATGCGAAGTAAGGAATCCCGCTATTTGTTTGGGAGGCTAGCGGGATTGGGTGATGTTTCACTTGTTTCCTAAATGCGAAAGCATTTGTAATTATCTTACTTGGCAGGGCTTAAATGTAGGAATCTGTCAAGCATGCTATAATGTATCTGTCCCGGACATTTTTGCGAATGATAAAGGTTATCTAGTTGGCGAAACTAACATCTGATTACTACCTTGATAATAGTCATTCAACTCAAATTAAACCGTAACAATGGACCGCAAATCCAACTACGCAATTCGAGAAAAATGTCCAAATCTGCCCCATTAGGTTTGGCGATTGTTTTGGGGTCGATTCCTGACAGATGTTTTACGGGTCTCGAAATCTTACGATTTCGGGGCCTTTTTTGTTTCACTCCGGGTAATTATTCCACCCTAATACGGCAAAACCATAAAACTTGAGTGTTTTATACGTGCAAAAGAATAGAAAAGTTATATCTTCGTTTTGTTGTTTTGAATAATGGTCAAATAATCAATTAATGAAGCATTTTTTAGCAATTTTTAGTGTAGGTTTGATTTTCGGTTTTCTCTTTTCCGATTGCTCGAAAGAGTCTTTTTTTACCGGAGAAGTGACTTTAAATTTTTCTCAAGATACCTTGCGTTTTGACACGGTTTTTACGCAAGTAGGCTCGGCCACACGCTCGTTTAAGATTTTTAATCCATTAGATGAGTCTGTGAAAATCAGTAAGTTGTATATGGAGCTGGGGGCAGACTCTAAGTTTAATATCAATGTGGATGGTATCCCGGGCGGCTTGGTCAAAGATGTGGAAATAGGCCCCAAGGATAGCATTTATGTTTTTGCGGAAGTGACCATCGACCCGGATCAACCTACTTCGGTGAGCCCGTTTGTCTTAGATGAGCAACTCATAATCGAAACGAATGGCCATACCCAAAAAGTAGTCTTAGAAGCTTGGGGACAGAATGCCAATTATATCCCTAATAACAAAAATGCCGGCGGTGTGGCTGTATTATCTTGTGATTTTGGAAGCGAAACTTGGGACGACCCTAGGCCTTATGTTATTTATGGCATATTGGTGATTCAAGATTGTACTCTGAATTTGCCGAAAGGCGCACGCCTGTACGTGCATGGAGGGGTTGCGCTTAGTCCGGATACGGTGGTGTATAGTGACGGGATTATTTATGTAGGAGAAAAAGGGGGCTTGATGATAGAAGGGACGGAAGGTGAGCCGGTGATAATACAAGGGGATCGTTTGGAGCCGGAGTTTGAAGATGTGCCGGGGCAGTGGGCCGGGATTCGGTATGCGACGGGCAGCCTTACGGCAAAAATAGAACACGCCAAAATATTGAATTCAATCGTAGGCGTCCGGGTGGATTCGGCAGCCAATCTTACCTTGAATAAAGTGGAAATAAGAAACTCATCCAGCTCCGGTTTGGTCGGGGTAGGGGCTCGTATTAAAGCAACCAATTGTTTGTTTGCGGATAATGGGGGATACGGATTGCAATTTGAGTACGGTGGTGTCTATAACATCTCCTACTGTACCGTAGCCAATTATGGCAATGAAGCTTCGGCGCTAAAACTATCCAATACGATTTGCCTGAACTCAGATTGTACCGAATTTATTGATAATCATCTCTTTGCAAGAATTGATAATTGTATTTTATTCGGGTCTCAAAAAGATGAGATTGAGCTATTTGATTGGAATGGCTCGGCCAATTTTGATTATAAAATAAGAAATAGCATCGTCCGCGTAAAGGATTTGACGAAAGCCAATGCCTATCCGGACTTTTTTGACCACTGCAATCCGTGTATCAATGGAGTGAGCTCGGATAAGTTATTTGCGGACGTGAATGAGCAAGATTATCAATTGGACAGCCTTTCTATTGCCGAGAAAAAGGCGATTCCAATGACCGGAATTACCGATGATTTATTAGGCGTGATGCGGGATGCAACGAACCCCGACATTGGCTGTTATGAATACCAACCGTAGGGGGCAACCTTGTGTTGCCCCAATCACAGGGCAACCTTGTGTTGCCCCAATCGCAGGGAGCGGTCTTGTGCCGCCCCTAGCCAATCAAAAAAATCGAATATTGAAAAAGAAAAGACGTTTTAAGAAGCGGTACATTCCGTTTATTTTATTGCTATTCATCTTAAGTTGCAATGCATCCGGGGTGATGGATATGGTGATGACTCCCAAAGATTTGGCGGAGCGTTTTCAAAAGGCGTCAATCAAGCATTATTCAACTCAAACCATTAGCCGCAATGGCCGGGATGTTTTTTTTGCGCAAACAACAAATGTAGAAGTCACCGATTCCACACCTGTCTTTATTTTTGCTCATGGCACGCCCGGGGCGTTGTCTAATTCGATAGCGTATTTGCTGGATTCGACCTTGCTGTCCACGGGGATAGTGGTGGCTTATGATCGTCCCGGCTTTGGGCTGTCTAATCCGGGGGCATTGGTTTCTACTTTGGATGGACAAGTCGCTGCCTTAAAGCAAGTCATGGATGTTTTTAAGGGGCACCAATTGTATTTGGTGGGGCATTCGTATGGGGCGCCGGTCATATTGCAAGCAGCGATGGATTCTCCGGATGAAGTGGCCGGATTGGTTTGGTTGGGTGGGGTGGTGCACACTGCTTGGAAAGCCCATGCTTGGTGGCGCAAACCGATGAGCTATCCTCCCATCAAATGGTTGTTTCCGGTCTCTATGAATGTGAGTAACCACGAGATGATGGAACTGGATGCCGGTCTGAAAAAAATAGAAAATAAGTGGACTGAAGTGACTTGCCCGGTGGTGATGATTCAGGGCACAAAGGATTGGCTGGCTGTTCCGGAAAATACAAAGTATGCGGAAGCCAAATTGGAGAAGGCAAAGTATAAAGAAGTCGTCATGGTGTCGGATGCCAGCCATTTCTTTTATTTCTCCCAACCGCATTATGTGGTGGATGCTTTGATTCGAATCATGGCGCTTTAGCAGCCTCCAAAGGTGTCGAGCCCTAATTTGATTTTGCCGATTTTCTGTAACTGTTTGGGAGGCCAATTATTAGATAGAAAATAAGCATTTTTGTGTGTGTTGACTTAGGGACGCACGGCCGTGCGTCCCTACGTCACCATACACAAAAATGCCTATTTTTTGCCCTAAAATAGGAGCACCTAAACAGTTACGACAAAATAATACTGCGAACTGTTCTCTAATTTTTTTTTTTGCCAAAAAAAAGCGAACTTTGCCCGCCAATTGTCAAAATGCAATAATGAAAATAACCCCACAAACACTAGAATCATCGAACAACAGCCTATGAACTCCACTGATTTTGCGGAAGTAAAAAATATTCTAGCGACACCCAAAGACATTGTTATCTTTGGGCATCGCAATCCGGACGGGGACGCCATCGGCTCCGGTTTGGGACTCATGCACTACCTCAATAAGCTGGGGCATCAAGTCAAAGTGCTCTTTCCTTCGGATTATCCGGCTAATTTTGGTTGGATGAAGGGCTTGGACGAGACGATTATCTTTGACCATGATGAAGCCTTGGCGGCTCGTGCCATCGAAAAAGCACAAGTCGCTTTCTTCTTGGATTTTAATACCTTGGACAGGATTGACAAGATGGGAGAACTCATCAATGAAGTGGATTGTGTCAAAATCAATATTGACCATCATTTAGATCCTGACTATTTCTCCGATTATCTTTGGTGGAATCACGAAGCCAGCTCCACTTGTGAGATGGTCTATAAGTTTATTCGAGAATTGGGGGATGAAGACCGCATTGATACGACCATCGGAGAGTGTTTGTTTACGGGGTTGATTACGGATACCGGCTCTTTCAAGTTTAGTACCAATCCCGATGTCTATAGGATTTGTGGGGATCTCAAAGAGAAAGGGGTGGATGACCGTTTGATTCAACAGCGGCTATTCCAAAATCTGGAAGAAAAACATCTCCGTATTTTGGGGCAAGCCTTGGCGCACCGGATGCAGATTTTTCCGGAATATCGAACCGGCTTGATTTATCTTTCCCGAAAGGATTTTGAACATTACAATATTCAGCGAGGGGATACAGAAGGCATTGTAAATTATTTGCTTTCGCTAAAAGATGTGCGGATGGCGGTTTTTGTCACGCAGCAGCCCAATATTATCAAGCTTTCCTTGCGGTCAAAAGGCGCCTTCTCGGTACAAGAGATTGCCGCCAAATATTTTAATGGTGGGGGGCATTTAAATGCATCCGGTGGGTATCAGCATGCCGGTTTAGGCAAGGTGTTGGACAAGATTAAATCCATTTTGCCCGAATACAAAGACCGTCTAAACGACGACACATTGTTCCCCTCGTAGGGGTCAACCTTGTGTTGACCCTACCCAAAAAAAAGGAACCAGGTCAACCTCCTGTTGACCGCCCCGGCAAAAGCAACAGGTCAACCATGTGTTGACCCCGGCAAAAGCAACAGGCCAACAAAGTACAGTCCCAAAAAAACTGACGGACCGGTC
>JALVCY010000648.1 GCA_027009605.1 Saprospiraceae bacterium | reverse complement strand
AACAAAAACCCAAGTCGTCTCAACCTGCGAAGCACTCAACCCAAAGTCCGAATCCACGATAGTAATCGGGACGAGTCTCAACCAGAGAGCCGAAGGCGACCGACTCAACTTCTTCAACTAGCGCAGCGAATCAACTTCTTCAACTCTCTCAACTTCCCTAAACAAAAGACACCAAACTGAATGTCAAATGCTGAAGCCAAGAACAACCCACCACCCAAGCCAAAGACCAAAAGCAGCTTGCTGCGCCCCAAAGACCAAAGACCAAAAAATCACTCAAACCGGATATACTCCTTAGGATTCAAAGGTTTTTGCCGGTACCAAAGTTCAAAGTGAAGATGTGGGCCGGATGTCAAAGTACCCGTATTTCCGATAATGGCGATTGCTTCACCGGCTTTGACGATGTCACCTGACTTTTTTAGTAGCTTTTCATTGTGTTTGTAAACCGAAATCAAGTCATTGGAGTGTTTGATTAGGATGGTATTTCCGGTTTCCATAGACCAATCAGAGAAGATGACGACTCCGTTGGCGATGGATTTGATGGGGGTTCCTTTGGGGGCGATGATATCAATCCCGTAGTGTTGGGAAGTACGATTGAAGCCGGCACTGGTTTCTCCGATGACAGGCGATGTAAATTGCATTTGTTTTAGGGAAACCGGAGGATTGTCGCTTCCGGTTTTTTTAGAATCATTATCCAGGAACTGTCCGTTCTCGACTTCTGCTGTCAGTTTCTTTTCGGCTTCATTCTTTTGGACGTTTAATTCTGCTTGCGTAAAATTGCGAAGCGTATCATCGGATTCACCGGCATATTCATGTTCTCCAAGGATACGTCTTTTCATGGCATCGTTATAGATGGCATTAGCTTGGATTTCATCTTGCAGCCGGGTGATTTTTTGCGTAAGCTTGGCCACTTCTTTTTTGCTGGCGGTTTGATCCATGCCGGGGATATAGTGCATTATGGGGGTGAAAACAAAGAGCAATCCGACCAAAAAAGCAACCAAAACAAAGATGCTGCTAAGCAGAATGTATAAGTTGAGTAGTGTTAATTGAAACTGGGAGACCACTTCCAAAGACTCGTTATTGCGGACGGTCAGCATATACACATCCTTGATTCTTTCCTTCCATTTGCGTTTTTCTTGGGTAGAATCCGGAGAAGATGCCGCTTTTCTCGAAAATTTGAAATATTTTTGCAATCCCATAGGTTATTTTTGGTTTAGGGAAAATTATTGTCAAGCGCTTGCGTTCATAAGAAGTTGCCTGATGATATATAACCCAACATCCGGTGGCCATTTTGCGTAAGCTAATAAATAAGAATTTACCAACTCATGCTCAGTAACAAACAACGTATAATTGGGAGACATATTCTCCTTATTTTTTTGGCAATCGTCACGGTATTTTCTTCTTGTGTCACACAGAAGAAAAAGGAGGACGTCTCTAAGCTAAAACGAGCTTTCCATAACATGAACGCTCATTATAACGGCTATTATAATGCAAATGTACTCATCAATGAGAGTATCACCAAATTAAATGACACCCATCAGGATAATTATAATCAAGTCTTAGATGTTTATACCTATTCGGAAGTGCCCAATGCCAAGATGGTCTTTGCCGATTTGGATGAAGCCATCAAGAAATCTTCTGTCGTGATTACCTTGCATCGG
>JALVCY010000647.1 GCA_027009605.1 Saprospiraceae bacterium | reverse complement strand
AATACAATTTCTTTGGCGTGTATGATAATGCTATTGGGCGCTTGTATCAATACGTGATGCAGGAATCCGGCAGAAAATTTAATATTATCTATGCCTTAGACGGATATGATGAGATTTCCCTTACGGGAAAATTTAAAATATTTTCTGAAAAGGGAGAAGAAGTATTGGAGCCCAATCAGATAGGATTGCAGCAGACCCGGCCGGAAGATTTATTTGGTGGAAATACCGTGCCGGAAGCAGCAAAAATATTTGTAGATATTTTGGAAGGCAATGGAACGCCGGCCCAAAACGAAGTCATCTTTGCCAATGCCGGTCTAGCCATCCAATTGATGAATCCAAAATTAACCACCGCCGAAGCCATCCACCAAGCCCAAGAATCACTAAAGAGTGGACGGGCATTGAAAACATTGAAAATGATAACAGAGTTTTAGTGTAAGCCGTGTATGTCCCCCGCTGGCGGGGTCAAATTTGCCACCCTGAAAACTAGACTAATCACAGATGCTAAAGCAAATTTGGGGGTGGAAGATGTCCCCAAAAATTTAGTTCACAAAAAAAAGAAATGAATATACTACAAAAAATAAAAAATCACAAGCTCAAAGAAATCGCAAGCCGTAAGGAGCTGATACCCAGTGCCTTATTGGAGCAATCCGTATATTTTGATACCCGTCCCTTATCCATGGTCGAGTATTTAAAGCGACCGGATAAGTCGGGAATCATAGCCGAATTTAAAAGGCAATCTCCTTCCAAAGGTGCTATCAATCCCTACGCAAAAGTAGAGCAAGTCAGCATCGGATACATGCAGGCGGGCGCATCGGGGTTATCGGTATTGACAGATACCGAATTTTTTGGCGGAAAAAATGCAGATTTGACGGAAGCCCGAAAATTTAATTACTGCCCCATATTGCGCAAGGACTTTATCTTGGATGAATATCAGATTATTGAAGCCAAGTCCATAGGAGCAGATGTAATATTATTAATTGGAGATATGTTGTCGAAGGAGGAAGTCGTTCGATTATCTGCTTTCGCCAAAAGCTTGGGATTGGAAGTATTGATGGAAGTCCATGATGAAAAGCCTTTGGACTATTTGAATCCGAATATAGATTTGGTAGGAGTGAATAATCGGGATTTGACCAATTTTAAAGTGGATACCCAAACATCCGAAAGATTGTCTGAAATCATCCCCAATGAGTTTACCAAAATCTCTGAGAGCGGTATCAGTCATCCGGAAACGGTGGTCAGATTAAAGGAGTTTGGCTTTGAAGGTTTTTTGATAGGCGAACACTTTATGAAAAATGCCCATCCGGAAAAGGCTTGCCAAGATTTTATCCAACAGATTAATCAATTGACCCATGCCTAAGATAAAATTAAAAATTTGTGGCATGAGAGAGCCGGATAATATTCAAGCACTCTTGGAAGTAGGCTTGGATTTTATGGGCTTTATCTTTTATGAAAAATCGGCTCGATATGTCGATGAAGTCGCTTTGGTTAAAATCCCACAACTCTTTGATAATCAGTCTAATGTGAAGAAAGTCGGCGTTTTTGTTAATGCCGGCTTGGGTGTCATATTAGCTAAGAATAAAGTGTTGCCCTTGGATTTGATTCAGTTGCATGGGCAGGAGACACCGGAATTTTGCCGACGAGTCAAAGAAGAAGGATTTCA
>JALVCY010000646.1 GCA_027009605.1 Saprospiraceae bacterium | reverse complement strand
TTCGGACGGGCAGCAAAGGGCGCCGGCAATTATTCGGACACGGGGTCATCGGTTGGAAGGGATTTGGCACTCCGGGTCACCTATGGGAATGATTGTCAATGCCATACGCGGGATGTACATGTGCGTCCCCCGAAATATGACTCAAGCAGCCGGCATGTATAATACTTTGCTGCAAGCCAAAGAACCGGCTCTAGTGATAGAAGTCTTGAACGGCTACCGTCTAAAGGAAAAAATGCCGGATAACTTAGGCGAATTTACCGTGCCCCTAGGGGTTCCGGAAATCATCAGGGAAGGGACGGACATTACGGTGGTGACCTACGGTCCGTTGGTGCGTCTGGCAGACCAAGCGGCTGAGATATTGGAAGAAAAGGGAATTCGTGTGGAGTTGATAGATGTGCAGACGTTGTTGCCATTTGACTTGCCGAATGTCATTGCTCAATCTTTGCAGAAAACGAATCGGATTATCTTTTTGGATGAAGATGTGCCGGGAGGGGGTACGGCCTATATGATGCGAGAAGTATTGGACAAGCAGGGAGGTTACCGGTATTTGGATGCCAATCCGGTCTGCCTTTCGGCGAAAGCACACCGTCCGCCGTATGGAAGTCGGGGGGATTATTTTACCAAACCCAATGTGGAAGACATCGTGGATGCCGTGTATGAAATCATGCATGAATCGAATCCAAGCCGGTTTGTTCGATAATTCAAATTATTATCCGGATTCAGCCAAGGCCTTACGAATGGAAAAAATGAAATTTTGGGCTGAATATTCGGAAACATTGGAAAAACGTCGTAGTATTGCGGCTTAAAACTAAGCATTTGTCAGATAGTATCGTAATTATACCTACCTACAACGAGAAAGAGAATATCGAAAAGATCATTCGAAAGGTTTTTTCTTTGGAAAAGGATTTTCATATTCTGATTGTAGATGATGGCTCCCCCGATGGCACGGCCAATATCGTCAAGGGACTTCAGCAGGAGTTTCCCGGGCAGTTATTTATTGAAGAGCGTTCCGGTAAGCTGGGGTTGGGGACGGCCTACATCCATGGTTTTCGTTGGAGTTTGGCTCATGACTACGGCTATATTTTTGAGATGGATGCTGATTTCTCGCACAATCCTGAAGATTTACCCAGACTATACGATGCTTGTGCCAATCAAGGAGGGGACATGTCGGTCGGTAGCCGCTATACCAAGGGCGGTGGGGTAAAGAATTGGCCCAAAGACCGGATTTTCCTATCTTATGGGGCGTCGTTATATGTGCGTACCATTACTTGGATGCCGGTCAAAGACCCGACGGCGGGATTTGTCTGTTATACGCGCCGAGTCTTGGAGCACTTGGATTTGGATAAGGTGAAGTTTGTAGGCTATGCCTTCCAAATTGAGATGAAATTTAGTACTTGGTTTTCCGGATTTAAGATTATTGAAGTGCCGATTACGTTTATCGACCGGGAGTTGGGTATGTCCAAAATGAATACGTCTATCATCAAAGAAGCGATTTTGGGCGTGGTGGACTTGAGATGGCGGAGTTGGTTCAAATCAAGAACTTTTCCGGGCAAGAAGCAAATGGCCTAAGGTGTTAGGAGCCTGCCTAGGCTGATTACTAAACTCATTGGGGCTTTAAAGGCTCTTTTTTCGTAATAATTTGCCTATTTTTCAAGCAATAGCCCGGCTATTCCAAGCAACTATGCTGAGTGGTTAGCAAAAACAGGCGGATAATAAGGCATTTTTTTGCCCCCAATAGTGAGTATCTAAACAGTTACAAAAAAAAACAACAATGAATCAAAACCTTCGATATTCTCCCCTTATATTTCTTTCTCTTTTTTTCATTACGTTTGTAGGATGCAAGACAACCCGGGTGGCAACGTCTGCGAAGCTTTCCGGCCTTTCGGCAAAAAGTGCTAAGTTTCGTTTCGTCGGTCGAGTGGATAGTTCGGCTACGGATTATGTACGTATTTTTTGGCCGGGGACTGCCATCCATCTTCACTACACCGGCAGGGATGCCAAGGTGGAGCTAAAAGACCAAAAAGGAGAGAATTACCTGAATGTCGTGGTGGATCATGGTGAGCCGTCTGTGATTAAGTTGGATAGCCTGAAACATTGGTATGAATTGACCACGGATTTACCGAAAGGAGAGCATACGATTTCTATTTATAAGCGTACGGAATGGGATCATGGTTCGACGGATGTATATGGATTTCAGGTGAATGGCGATTTTTTGGAAGCGCCTAAATCATCGGGGCGGGTTATCGAATTTTTTGGTAATTCCATCACTACCGGATATGCCAACCAAGATTATTCCGGAAAAGACCAACCGGATGGGATGAAAACCAATAATTATACGGCGTATTCGGCGATGACGGCACGTGCGCTGGATGCGGATATGATTTGTACCGCCAAAGGAGGGATTGGTATCTTAGTGAGTTGGTTTCCTTTGATTATGCCGGAGATGTACAACCGTTTAGACCCGGAAGATCCCAAAAGTGTCTGGGATTTTACGAAAGTGACGCCGGATATTGTGGTGGTTAATTTGTTTCAGAATGATTCTTGGCTTACGCAAAAGCCTGATTATGTGGAGTTTAAGTCTCGATTTGGAGACACGGCTCCTACAGAGAAAGAGATTATACAGGCGTATCAATCTTTTTTGAAACAACTGCGATCCGTTTATCCGAATACACCGATACTTTGTACGTTGGGGAGTATGGATGCAACCAAAGAAGGGTCTCCTTGGCCGGGATATATTGAATCTGCGGTTCGGGCCATGGATGATGAGCGTATTGATACTTTGTTTTTTCCGTATAAGGGCACGGCCGGGCATCCGCATCCTGAAGATCACCGGAAAATGGCGGATTTGTTGGTTGGGAAGATTCGGTTGATTTTGGGGTGGTAGGGTCTTTGGTCTTTGGGACGCAGCAAGCTGCTGTTGGTCTTTGGCTTGGGTAGTGGGTTGCTTTTGGCTTCTTTGCTGGATGGGTTTGAAAGTTGAAGAAGTTGATTCGCTCGCAAGCTTCGCTAGTTGATTCGCTGCGCTAGTTGATTCACGTCCCGATTACTATCGTGGATTCGGACTTCGTGGTTGAGTGTAGATAATCATTGAAAACTGACCCACCTAGTCATCGAAAACTGACCTGACCTGTGGTTGTCAAATAAATCCAAAAAAAAAAGCTCAAGCGGTGAAGCTTGAGCAATCGTCGGGATGACAAGATTTGAACTTGCGACCCCTGGTCCCCCAGACCAGTACTCTAACCGAACTGAGCTACATCCCGAATCGAAAGACAAAGGTATCTATTTTTTTGTATAATGCAAATTTTTTTTGAGAACTATCTGTTGGTAACTTTCCAAAAGTTGAGCCTGCTCCGAAAATTCGGGTTTTTGAAATAGCTGGGACGGTTGCCAGATATTATTTTGATTGAGTGCATTCTGTTCAATTGTTGAGTCTGCTCCGAAAAGTCCACTCTGCCAGAAATTAAAGCACGGAACAAAATTTTATTTGACTACAATGCATAGTGCAGCGTGGTGTCGCTCCTACGGAGCTATATCCCTACTGTTTTAGTCTTACAAAGATGTCGCCCCGATGGGGCTCAGTTATGGGTATTTTGGCTATTTTCTCTATTGTCAGCCCCGTAGGGGCGACACCTTTGTAACAGACAATATCATACGATACAGGAAGCCCCAGCGGGGCGACACCTTGTCTCGGTCGCGCTAGTATTCACAAAGAATCCAAATAAAATTTTGTGGGCTCAAGAACAAATCACTACATCCGACTTTTCGGAGCAAACTCATTGTTCAAGCGCTCAAGCGCTCAACTGATTGCACATAACTAGTTGATTTTCAGTACTTTCAATTGAACAGTTGAACAGTTGAACGATTGAACAAAATCTCCAAACAGAATAAAAATTGGTGGTTTTGCATCAGAATACTTTTAGGAGCAAACTCAAAGTTTAAAACTTTTGGGAAATTCATGCGGATGACAAGGCCTTGTGGGCGAGCTAGGGCTTGGAACCGAAGTTTCAAGGACATTAAGCGGATGATAAACTTTTGGGACGATATATACATGGATTGCATGAAAAGCCCTATCTTTGCGGGCATATTGGTTTCCGAAAGGAATGAAAAGGGAATTTGGTGCAAGTCCAAAACAGTTCCCGCTGCTGTAATTCATGTAGATTTTTGCTTTCGATTATGCCACTGTTTCCGCAAGGAGATGGGAAGGTAGAGCAGAAAATGATAAGTCAGAAGACCTGCCAATAGCTTGATTTCCAAAGTTTTCGGTGAAAAAACAAGGGATAGATTCTTTTTTTTGCGCAAGCCGTTCTTGTGTCTATTCTATCTGCACAGAGAACTTTGGACTTTTATTCATCATCGTTTCCGAAAGGAGACAAAAAGTCCAAAAGTTATGAAATTTAAATCACTTTTTATCTTAAGCCTTGCCTTTGTTGCGGCTGTTTTTTTCTCATCTTGTAAGAAAGACCCGGTTAATCCGGATGAAACTAAGACAATCTACCAAAAGAAAGGGGTTTTCTTTACCAATGAAGGGCCTTTTACGGCGGCAGGTTCTTTGTATTTTTATGAGGAAGAAGCCAATACTCTTCATAAAAATGTATTCCAAACTGAAAATAATGACGCCCTTATCGGGGGCATCGTTCAATCTGCCGGCTTTTTTAATGACAAAGTGTATCTTGTCGCCAATGGAAGTGGCAAAGTGGAAGTAGTGACGCAAAAAGATATGAAATCAGCGGCGACGATTACCGGTTTGGAGCAACCAAGATACATCGTAAAAGGGGACGGCAATAAGGCGTATTTGACCCAGTGGGGGGCAGATGGCGCTTCCGGCCAAGTGAAAGTAATTAATACCGACAATAATACAGTGGTGGATTCTATTGTATTGGGTGGCGGCCCGGAACAGATTTTGTTTTCAGATAATAAGCTATATGTTCCGAATTCGGGTGGCTATGGCAGCGATTCCATGTTGGCCATTATCAATGCGGCAGATAATACTGTTACCAAGCAAGTTGAAGTAGGTGGTTGTCCCACACAAATTACCAAATCATCTGATGGCACAATTTGGGTTTTAGCTGCCGGCTGTTATGACACCAATTGGATGCAAAAAAACGGGCATATTGCCAAAATCGAAGGGGATAATGCGACGCATGTTTATGAGTTTCCTTATGGGCCTTTGGATAATTTGACGGAGTCTCCTGATGGGACTATGTTGTTTGTAACTAGTAGCTTAGGCGTGTATCGATTTGATAAGAGCACCGGAGTGTTTGATGTCAATCCTGTGATATCCGGCTCTGTCTATGGCATGGACATCAATAAGAAAAACCATAAATTATATACCGGCGTGGCTAACGGAAATGAGAAGGGTAAGGTCTATGTCTATGATTTAGATGCTGATAATCAGCCTAGTGTGAGTGATACTTTGGATGCGGGAATCTTTCCCGGAGAGTTTTATTTCATGGGGTATTAAGAGGAGGCTGTAGGGATGCACGGCGCTGTAGGGATGTGCGGCCGTGCATCCCTACCAAGGCCGTGCATCCTAAATGGAGTAGGCTTGCCTAATTTCTTCCAGTATTTGGTAGAGTGCTTGCAAATTGTCTTCGGTGACGAGGCGGTGACGAAATTCTTTGATGCCGGCGTATCCTTTAAAATAATTAGTGTAGTGCCGCCGTGTCTCAAGGATGCCTAGCCGCTCTCCTTTCCATTGGGTGGCCATTTGAAGAAGTCTTTTGGCCGCATCTACTCGTTCATGGATGGTTGGCGGGGGCAGGATTTCTCCGGTTTTTTGGAAGTGCTTAATGTCCCTGAATATCCATGGATTGCCAATGGATGCCCTCCCTATCATGATGCCATCGACCCCGTATTTGTTTTTGTATTCTACCGCTTTTTGCGGGGTGTTAATGTCTCCGTTGCCGAAAACCGGGATGTGCATTCTGGGGTTTTCTTTGACTTTGGCAATGAGCGACCAATCGGCTTCTCCTTTGTACATTTGCTTACGGGTGCGCCCGTGGATAGAGATGGCCGCAATTCCGACATCTTGAAGCATTTCGGCGACTTCTACAATGGGTTTGTTGGATTCGTCCCAGCCAAGTCTGGTTTTTACGGTAACGGGAAGCGAACTGGTCTTGACAATCGCTTCCGCTAAACGAATCATCAAGGGAATATCACGCAAAATACCGGCGCCCATCATCTTGGAAGTGACTTTTTTGACGGGACAGCCGAAGTTGATGTCCAATACGTCCGGTTTTATTTCTTCGATAATTTCGGTTGCCCGAATCATAGAGGTCAGCTCCGCTCCGAATATTTGAATGCCAATAGGTCTTTCCGCTTCCGCAAAATCTAATTTAATCTTGCTTTTTACGGCATCCCGGATAAGCCCTTCTACAGAGATGAACTCCGTGTACATCATATCCGCTCCTTGCTCCTTGCACAATACCCGAAATGGCGGGTCGCTTACATCCTCCATCGGCGCCAATAAAAGCGGAAAGTCGCCTAGGTCTATGTCTCTGATTTTTGTCATTCGTGGGCAAAGATAGGAGTTTTTTTTGTTGGTCTTTGGTCTTTGGGGCGCGCCTGTGGCGCTTTTGGTCTTTGGCTTCGGTGATGGTTTGTTTTTGGCTTCGTTTATTTCATTATTCGGCATTCGTTGTTCATCATTCGATATTCTGTTTAGTTTTGGAGGTTGAGAGAGTTGAAGAAGTTGATTCGCTCGCAAGCTTCGCTAGTTGATTCGCTGCGCTAGTTGAAGAAGTTGAGAACGTTCGCCTTCGGCTCTCTAGGTTGAGAACTCGTCCTTTGGACTTCGTGGTTGAGAGCTTCGCAGGTTGAGATGATTTTACGGCCTTTAAATATTTTGGGGAGCTTGGTAGCAGCCAAATTTATTTGGCTGAATAAGCCTTGTTCCAAATAAATTTGGAACTACCAACTAATCCACAAAATATGGATTTTTTATTTGGTGG
>JALVCY010000645.1 GCA_027009605.1 Saprospiraceae bacterium | reverse complement strand
ATTCGATTTACTCTCCCTCTTGCTTTCGGCCTAAGTCTAGCGATAGTTGTACCCTTGAATTTCGAAGAAAATTGAGCTGTATTTAAAATTTTTGCTACTCTTAGCCCTTTAGGCATAACTAATTTGGTTGCCTTTAAGCCCTTACCCATTGGCAATGCATCTCCAACAGTAGCCTGTAAAGCATTAACTCTATCCATACCTCTTACAAAACTACCGTCTAAATGCCTTTCATGTGAAACAAATGGTCCTGCCAAGGTTTGCACATTAACAGAAAAGGCATCAGCAATGTCATAAGCCCAACTTCCAAGAAAACCAGAATCTCTCATTTTCCCTGCCACATTAATTTTAGTTGCCTGAATTGTACTCTTATATGAGCCCGTAAAAAATTCAATATCACCATTTTCATTTCTAGTAATTCGACCAGTACCTTCCCCGTAGTGTATATCAAAACGTCCAGTTTTTCTATTTTTCTTAATCTTATCACCTCGCCACCAGCTTAAACCTTTTTCTTTCCTTCTGTATCTTCTTGCTTCCCTCTTCGTCTCAAACAACCCGTAGGGGTCAGTATATTGAATCGGATCATTAAACCCGTATCTATATGGAGTTTGTTCAGGTGCCCAATCCGCCAGCGGATCCACACTAGTCCACCTACCGATACTAGCATCATACCACCGCGCCCCATAGTCATGCGCCCTTCCAACCCCAAAATTCAGACCCACAACTTTTCGTGGAACTCCACAAAGATAGCCCATTTTCCATTCAAAGACAAAAGCATGCTCGAACGGCTCGAAGATATCGTAAAACTCCCTTCCACTAAGCAAAAGGAACTATTCAATGTGCTCGATGCTTACCTTCGTGACTTTAAGACTAGTAAGGCTTATGCTAAATGAAAAAACCACACCTAGATTTCGTAGGCGAGACGCCTACATCTAGATGCGGTTAAAGCCTACAAGGCTTACCAAGCACGCTTGGTTTTTATTCAATCAGCATGGGGCAGTGCCAACGGGGCAAGACTAGTTTTAACAACTACATACTATTCGTATTAAACCATAAATCTTCCATTGTGAATGAATCAAAATCGATAGAGTTATCAAAATATTCCTTCAATTCATTATCATCAAGTCTAAAGAAATCTCCACTTAATGAATCAACTTCAATATAGCTTATTGAATCATGACCAATAAGTACACTTTTAATATCTAGACTATCTTTTTTTTCAATAATAATAAGTGGGTATTTTTTCCATATGTACCCAATAGTTTTATTGTTAACAAGAATTGACGCCCAATTTTCTTCTCCATCCCAAAAAGATACTTGAATACCAGCATTCTTTAATTCATCAATCACAAGATAAAACACAGAAAACATCCAATCTATATTGCTGGATACTGCATCTTTTATTATTTTATTAATTTCTTTCATCTCATTTATCTAATTGTCCCTGGAGAGCCATGAATAAAACCTTTTAAGTTTCTGTAAACATTAATAACATTCGTTGGAGTACCGTTTCCAAGTGTACCAATATTGGTATTCAATACTGGAACTTTGGCTTTATTTCCAATCCAAAGCCCAGCCTCGTCTGCATATCGAGCCGCTTTTAAAACTGCCTCTTCAGCATTAAGAGTTGGGTAAAAGATACTTCTACCAGAAACGCCACCAAAAACATGCTTTTTCATAGCCTCCTTAGAAACTGTATAGACTCCATCGGTTAATTGCCCATGCCTCGTTAGACTAAACAAAGCACTACTGCTCTCATTCGCAGCAATTTTTCCAGCAGAATAAGCCAACAACTTAGTTCCCAAATACTTAATTGCTCCAGGAGCCATCATCGTAAATGGGTCATCAACAGGTTGAATTGCATCAGAACCTGAAGTGTGCTGAACAATAGCGCCAGGCACTCTTTCCGTTGACCATTCACTACCAATTGCCAAATCCGGAGAGAACATCATACCAACACTTAAGACTTCCGTAAGCTCAGTAGTGTACGCCACTTGAGTAATATTACCGTCAGCGTCCTTCCTTATATGTCCTGAATAAATATAGTCAGTTTCATCACCACCTTTATCACCAACCTGAACTAATTCTCCTGTCTCATCATCTCTAACATATTCGTTCTCCACCCCCATCCCCAAAATATCTCTCAACAAAACAGGATTATTAGTAGCATAAGCATAAGGAGACTGAAAGGAATAATCCGAAGCCAGCGGATCCACGGAAGTAAACCGCCCGATAGCGGCATCATACCACCGCGCCCCATAGTCACTCAAATCAATCCCAAAGTCCTTTTCTAATTCCTTACCGTTGTATTGGAATCTATTCTCTGTACTAGTATTTAACGGCATAACGCCATCAAAGTTCATTCCGAAAGGATAGTAGAAATGACGTTGCAGGACGGTAATGGCATCGTTCTCTTCTTTAAAGGTGACCGCTAGATTGCCTAGGTGGTCGGAGATTTGGTATTCGTGGAAAGCAAAGATCAAGGTAACAAAAGAAAAAAAAATCAAACAAAAAACTAAGAATCAGCCACTATCCCATCCAAAGCAAACGCCCTTGATTTTCAAAATTTACCAAAGGAGCAAGACCAACTACCAAACTCCTAACCTATGAAGTCCAACTATATGGAATTTTGGAAATCTCCCCAAAAACCAAACACATCAGAAAATTGAATGCCGGCAAAAAGCAAAAGACTCATCCCCCCCAACCCAAAGACCAAAAGCAGCTTGCTGCGCCCAAAAGACCAAAGACTCAAACACTCCCAACAGAATCACGAATGATGAATGCCGAATATCAACAAATGATAAAGCAAAAAAAAAGCGCAACAGGAAAAATCCCATCACGCTTTTATTATTTTTGTAAGAAAGAACTCACTTATTCAACTTCCGTGGTTTCATCTTCGACAGGCATTTCTTCAAAGCCTTCTTGACTTTCCATTACCACCAGGTTGTCGAATTTTCTATTTCCGGTACCTGCAGGAATCTTCTTCCCGACAATGACATTCTCTTTCAAGCCCATCAACGGATCAGATTTTCCACCGATTGCGGCCATACTTAACACTTTAGTAGTCTCTTGGAACGAAGCCGCTGAAATCCAACTTTCCGTAGCCAAAGAAGCTTTGGTAATACCCAAAAGTACAGGCTTAGATGTCGCCGGTCTGGCATCTCTAAACTCCATTGGTTTCATATCATTACGCTTCAAGCTGGAATTCTCCTCTCTCAATTCACGCAAGGATATCAATTGACCGGCTTTGTATTTCATAGAGCCACCGGCATCAGTAATATACTTCTTGTCGAAGATACGGTCATTTTCTTCCAAGACCAAGTAATTTACGGCTGTTTCCCGTTCGAGGAAAGTAGTATCACCCGCATCAACGATTTCTACTTGACGCATCATCTGTCTCACGATGACTTCAATGTGCTTATCATTAATGGTGATACCTTGAGAGCGGTAAACTTCTTGGACTCCATTCAACAGGTAAGTTTGCACCGCAAACGCCCCCTGAACATCCAAAATATCCCTTGGTGCCAAAGCCCCTTCAGTCATGGCCGTACCGGCTCTAACCAAGTCTCCATCCTGCACTAATACGTGCCGGGACAACGGAATTAGGTACTTATAGACCTTCTTACCGTCCTTCGACTCAACTAAGTATTCTCTGTTACCCCGCTTAATATTGTTGGTTACTCTAACGATTCCATCGATTTCTGCCATGACGGCCGGCTTACTTGGGTTTCTAGCTTCAAATAACTCTGTGACCCTTGGCAGACCACCGGTGATATCCTGAATCTTACCTAATTTGCGCGGCATTTTCGCAAGAATATCTCCGGCTTCAATGGTCTCTCCATCTTCTACTTGGATATAAGACCCAACAGGCAACGGATAAGTCCGGATAATCTCGCCATTTTTGTCAACAATATGAATCGCCGGATTCACTTTCTTGTCCTTTGTTTCAATGGTAATCTTCTCTGTAGTACCGGTTTGCTCCGAACGCTCCACCCGGTAAGTCACCCCATTCACAATACCATCATACTGAATGATACCTGAATCTTGGGAGATAATCAAATTGTTAAATGGATCCCAATCACAAATCACATCTCCTTTTTCCAGCATAGCCCCTTCATCATGATGCAAAATAGCTCCATAAGGAACATAATTGGACACCAATACAGCCCCGGTCTTTTCATCCACTATCCGGTACTCGCCTGTACGAGTCGTCACAATCTTCTTTTTCTTTCCATCAATCTCTTTTTCCGCCCAACGCAAACTGGAATCATACTCTAAGCGGCCTGCAAAATTGGCCGAAAGGCTTGATTCCGTTTTTCCGATTGAAGCCACACCACCTACGTGGAAGGTACGCAATGTCAACTGTGTCCCCGGCTCACCAATGGACTGTGCGGCAATAATCCCTACCGCATCTCCTTCTTCCGCAATCCGGCCGGTAGCCAAGTTCTTACCATAACACTTGGCACAAACTCCGCGGTTCGTATCACAAGTCAATACCGAACGAATATCCACTTCTTCTATGCCTAGAGCTTCAATTGTCTTAGCCATATCACTGGTGATATACTCGGCAGCCCCAACCAACACCTTGTCCGTTCCCGGCTCATAAATATCATACAGCGAATAACGACCCTCTATCCTATCCGCTAATGATTGGATGACCATATCCCCATCTACTATCGCACGGGTCTTAATCCCCCGTAAAGTATCACAATCCACCTCCTTAATCACCACATCCTGTGCCACATCCACCAATCTTCTAGTCAAATAACCCGCATCCGCTGTTTTCAACGCCGTATCCGCCAAACCTTTACGCGCACCGTGTGTAGAGATAAAATACTCCAATACACTCAATCCTTCTACAAAGTTGGATAAAATCGGGTTTTCGATAACCGCACCACCAGTATCTCCGGATTTTCTTGGTTTAGCCATCAATCCCCGTAATCCACAAAGCTGCTTAATCTGCGCTTGGGATCCACGCGCACCGGAGTGCAACATCATATACACCGAATTAAAACCATCTTTATGAGTGGCTATCTCGGTCATTAATTTTTCGGTAATCTTTCTATCTGCATCGTTCCATTTGTCGATGACCTTGTTATAACGCTCGTTATTGGTGATGATACCAAAGTTAAAATTATTTTGGATTTCATCTACCTGAGCTTGGGCTTCTTCTAAGACCGCCTTTTTGTTAGATGGATTAATCAAATCCCCCAAGTTAAACGACAAGCCGCCTTTAAAAGACCAATAGAATCCTTTTTCCTTAATATCATCCAAAAACTTGGCAGTCGTTGGTATGTCTGTACGCAACATGATATTATGGATAATCTTCTTCAAGTTTTTCTTGGTCAATAATTCATTGACAAACGGCACCGTGTCCGGTACAGATTCATTAAATAAAACACGCCCAACAGTAGTCTTTACTCTACCCTGAACCATATTTCCTTCTTCATCTTCAACTCTTGCCCGCACCGTAATCTCTGCATGCAAATCTACTTGCTCTTCTGCATAAGCAATTTGAACTTCTTCGGCAGAATAAAATGTGCGTCCTTCTCCTAATACCTTTCTCTCATCATTGGACTTTAAGACTTTCGTCAAATAGTAAAGCCCCAAGACCATATCCTGAGATGGTAGCGTAATCGGTGTACCGTTTTGCGGGTTTAACATATTGTGCGTAGAAAGCATCAACACTTGAGCTTCCAAAATCGCCGCATTACTCAACGGTACATGCACCGCCATTTGGTCACCATCGAAATCCGCATTAAAGGCACTACAAACTAATGGGTGCAAACGAATCGCCTTACCTTCAATCAACACCGGTTGGAAAGCTTGAATAGACAATCTGTGCAGCGTCGGAGCCCGGTTGAGCAAGACCGGATGCCCTTTCAAGATATTTTCCAAAATCTCCCAGATAACCGGATTCTTTTGATCTACGTGCTTTTTGGCAGACTTCACCGTCTTAACAATTCCGCGATCCAATAACTTCTTGATAATGAAGGGCTTAAACAGCTCGGATGCCATCCCTTTCGGAATACCACACTCATGCAATTTCAAGTTAGGCCCAACAACAATCACCGAACGTCCTGAATAATCTACCCGTTTACCCAATAGATTTTGACGAAAACGTCCTTGCTTCCCTTTCAAAACTCCACTCAATGACTTTAACGCACGGCCGCCATCGACCTTAACTGCATTGGACTTCCGTGAATTATCAAACAAAGAATCCACCGCTTCTTGCAACATCCGTTTTTCATTTCGAAGAATGACTTCCGGTGCTTTAATTTCCAAAAGACGCTTAAGTCGATTGTTTCTAATAATGACCCGACGATACAAATCGTTCAAGTCAGAACTAGCAAATCGGCCACCATCCAAAGGAACTAAAGGTCTCAATTCAGGTGGAATCACCGGTAGGTAATGGACAACAGCCCATTCCGGTTTGTTCTCTACACGATTAGAAGAATCCCGAACCGCCTCGACCACTTTCAGACGCTTTAGAGCTTCTGATTTCTTTTGCTGAGACTTGACGGTAGCGGCCGTTTCCCGCAATTCGGCGGACAACGCATCAAAATCAATTCGCGAAAGCAAATCCCTGACCGCTTCTGCCCCCATCTTAGCAATAAACTTATTCGGATCTTCATCCGGAAGCATTTGCTCTTCTTTGGACAGACTATCCAAACGCTCGAAGTATTCTTCTTCTGTCAATAAATCATTGACAGAGAGCTCTTCGGCCAAGCTACCCGGCTGAATTACGACATATCGTTCGTAATAGATAATCATCTGCAGGTGCTTAGAAGCAATCCCCAAGATATATCCCAATTTATTAGGTAAAGACCTAAAAAACCAAGTATGTACCACCGGCACGACCAACTCGATATGGCCTTGACGCTCTCGACGCACCTTCTTTTCTGTGACCTCTACCCCACAACGATCACATACGATACCGCGATAACGAATCCGTTTGTACTTTCCGCAATAACACTCATAGTCCTTGACCGGACCAAAAATACGCTCACAAAATAGTCCATCCCGCTCCGGCTTATAAGACCGGTAGTTGATGGTTTCCGGCTTCAATACTTCACCATGCGAACGGTTAAGAATGGAGTCCGGAGAAGCCAAACTAATAGTAATTGTACTAAAATCACTATTCGTTTGTGAAGCTGTATTTTTATTTCTAAAAGCCATACTTAGCTGATTTTAAAAATTCAAAAAAGGAGTTTCTGATGACCGTTTTAGTCAAACTTAATATCCAATGCCAATCCGCGCATTTCATGTACCAGTACATTAAAGGACTCCGGAATGTTTGGTTTCGGTAAGTTTTGGCCTTTGACGATGGTTTCGTAGGCTTTGGCTCTACCGACCACATCATCAGATTTATACGTCAACAACTCTTGCAAAATATTGGCGGCACCATACGCTTCCAAGGCCCAGACTTCCATCTCTCCAAAACGCTGTCCACCAAACTGAGCTTTACCACCCAATGGCTGCTGCGTAATTAAGGAGTAAGGCCCAATGGATCTAGCATGCATCTTGTCATCAACCATGTGAGACAACTTCAACATGTAAATCACACCTACCGTCGCCTGCTGGTGGAATCGATCACCGGTCTCGCCATCATACAGATATGTTTGACCCAAATAGGGCAAGTTGGCCTTATTCAAATAGCTCTCGATTTCTTCCGGCTTGGCTCCGTCAAAGATTGGCGTTCCAAACTTAACGCCCAATTCTTGTCCGGCCCAGCCCAATACGGTCTCAAAAATCTGCCCCAAGTTCATCCGGGAAGGTACACCTAATGGATTCAACACAATATCAACAGGAGTTCCATCTTCTAGGAAAGGCATATCTGCCAATGGCACGATTCTGGAGACAATCCCCTTATTACCGTGTCTTCCGGCCAACTTGTCTCCTACTTTTAACTTCCGTTTTTTCGCAAGATACACTTTCGCTAAATTCAAGACACCGGCAGGCAACTCATCTCCGATACTGATGTTAAAACGCTCTCTCTTATAACGCCCAACTTCTTCGTTGACCTTGATGCTATAATTATGCAACATTCTGACAATCAAGCCATTAGCCTTCTTATCATCAATCCAATTAGAATAATCCACCGTAGAGTAATCAATCTCTTTCAACAAAGAACGAGTTAATTTGGTTCCTTCCGGAATAAACTCTTCTCCATAGATACTTCTAATTCCTTGGGTCTTTTTGTCTTTGACTAAAACAAGCAGCTTATCAATCAAAATGGTTCGCAACTCGTTTAGAGCAATCTTATGTTGATCTTCTAATTTTTGAAGAACAATCTTTTCCTTCTCCTTTTGGTCTTGGTCTTTCTTGGCTCTGGAGAATAATTGAGTACCAATAATGACTCCTTTCGCAGAAGGGGACGCTTTCAATGAAGCATCTTTCACGTCGCCGGCTTTGTCCCCAAAGATAGCACGCAATAATTTTTCTTCCGGAGTCGGGTCTGATTCTCCTTTCGGAGTAATCTTTCCAATCAAAATGTCCCTAGGCTTAATCCAAGCACCGACACGGATGACCCCATTTTCATCCAAATCTTTGGTCGCTTCTTCACTGACGTTGGGAATATCATTCGTTAGGATTTCTTCACCTAACTTGGTATCCCGGACATCCATCTCAAAGTGCTCAATATGTAATGACGTAAACAAATCATCATGCAAGACCCTTTCCGAAAGGACAATCGCATCTTCAAAGTTATACCCTTTCCAAGGCATAAAGGCCACTTTTAGGTTTTGACCTAGAGCCAACTCACCTTTCTCTGTCGCATATCCATCGCAAAGGATCATCCCTTTGTGTACACGCATTCCTTTCCGTACAATCGGCTTCAAGTTAATACAAGTCCCTTGGTTGGTTCTTCTAAACTTGGTCAATTTGTATGACTTATAATTATCTTCAAAAGAAGTCAATTGGTCTTCCTCTGTTCTATCGTATTTGATGATGATTTCGTTGGCATCGACATACTCGACAACCCCGTCGCCTTCGGCATTTATCAACATCCGGCTGTCCCGGGCTACTTTACCTTCCAAACCGGTCCCTACAATCGGAGAAGAAGGACGCAATAAGGGCACGGCTTGACGTTGCATGTTAGAGCCCATCAAAGCCCGGTTCGCATCATCGTTTTCTAAGAATGGAATCATTGAGGCGGATACCCCCACAATTTGGTTAGGTGCCACATCCATATAATCAATCTGATCCGGTGGCAAGGTTGGGAATTCCCCACTTTCTCTACTCCTGATTCTGTCGGTTGTAAAATGTCCTTTATCATCCAAAGGAGAGTTCGCTTGCGCAATAATCTTCTTCTCTTCATCTTCCGCAGAAAGATACTGAACATCATCAATCAACACGGTACCGTTTTCCACTTTTCTGTACGGAGTCTCCAAGAATCCCATTTTATTGACCTTGGCATGCACACACAAAGTCGAAATCAGACCGATATTGGGTCCTTCAGGAGTCTCAATCGTACACAACCGTCCGTAGTGCGAATAGTGTACATCCCGCACTTCAAAGCCGGCACGCTCTCTGGACAAACCACCCGGTCCTAATGCGGAGATTCTACGCTTGTGGGTAATTTCCGAAAGGGGATTCGTTTGATCCAAAAACTGCGACAATTGGCTGGTACCAAAAAAGGAGTTAATGACGGATGACAGAGTCCGGGCATTAATCAAGTCAATCGGAGTAAACACTTCGTTATCCCGGACATTCATCCGTTCACGAATGGTTCTGGCCATTCTAGCCAAACCGACACCAAACTGCGCATACAATTGCTCCCCTACTGTTCTGACCCGTCGATTACTCAAGTGGTCAATATCATCGGTCTCGGCACGTTGGTTAATTAAGTTAATCAAGTATTTGACAATCCCCAAGATATCCTCTTTGGTCAACACCAAAGTATCCACATCTTCAAAACCTAACTTATGATTAATCTTATACCGGCCGACTTCACCCAGGTTATATCTTCTATCAGAAAAGAATAACTTGTCAATGATACCGCGAGCCGTTTCTTCATCCGGTGGATCTGTCCCGCGCAATTGGCGGTAGATATATTGTACGGCTTCGATTTCTGAGCTGGTCACATCTTTCTGTAAAGTATTGTAGATGACCTCGTAGTCCATGTCGATATCATCCTTTTGGATGATAATGTCTTCGACCTCGGAATCCAAAATAGCCTGAATATTTTCTTCATCTAAGATGACATCTCTTTCGAGAATGATTTCATTACGCTTAATAGTAACGGTTTCGGAAGTATCTTCATCAACAAAATCTTCCACCCACGTCTTCAGGACTCTAGCGGCTAACTTCCGCCCAATATGCTTCTTTAAATCTTTTTTAGTCGCCTTTACTTCTTCAGCAAGCCCAAAAAGATTCAAAATTTGTTTATCGGTATCAAAACCAATAGCCCGTAACAAAGTCGTTACCGGAAATTTCTTTTTTCGATCAATGTACGTGTACATGACCATTTTGGTATCGGTCGCAAACTCCATCCAAGCTCCCTTGAAAGGAATCACTCTCGCATTATAGAGTGTGGTACCGTTAGGGTGTACACTTCTACCAAAAAACACACCGGGTGAACGGTGCAATTGAGAGACAATCACTCTTTCAGCACCATTAATGATAAAAGTACCTTTTGGAGTCATGTAAGGAATATTACCTAAAAACACATCCTGGATGATGGTTTCAAAGTCAATATGCTCTTCATCATTACAAGACAACTTTAGTTTGGCTTTGAGCGGGACGCTCATCGTCAAACCCCGCTGCATACACTCATCAATCGTGTATCGTGGTGGGTCGATGTAATAATCCAAAAATTCTAAATTAAAGATATTACGTGTATCCGTAATAGGAAAATTTTCCTGAAAAACTTTAAACAAGCCTTCATTAGATCTATTTTCGGGGGTTGTTTCAAGCTGAAAAAACTCTTGAAACGACTTCATTTGGATTTCTAATAAATCCGGATATTCAGAAGGAAGATTAATCTGCCCAAAAATGATCCTTTTGCTTTCTGCCGAAACTGTAGAAGCGGTGTATGTCATAATATGGCGTAAGTTTTAGGAGAAATGAAACACAGACAAAATATGCCTGATAAATTACACAAAATGGCTTAGCCGTTGATTTGCATCAACAGCTAAGCCTAATTTATTATCTTAAATAGAAGCTTTCTATCATTAAGATTGGGAGATTATTTTAGTTCAATGACTCCACCTGCATCTTCTACAACTTTCTTAAGCTCTTCAGCTTCGTCCTTAGAAACACCTTCTTTTAGGTTTGCAGGAGCGCCATCAACTAACTCCTTAGCATCTTTAAGACCCAATCCCAAAGCGGTCTTAACTGCTTTAATTACTTGTAATTTAGAAGAACCGGCTTCAGTCAATACAACTGTGAACTCCGTTTGCTCTTCCGCAGCACCGGCATCACCACCTGCGCCCGGAGCAGCAACAGCTACTGCAGCAGCAGCAGGCTCAATACCGTATTCTTCTTTCAAAATATCAGCCAACTCGCTTACTTCCTTTACGGTCAAGTTAACTAATTTTTCTGCAAAATCTTTCAAATCTGCCATTTTCAATTTTTTTTATATACACAATGAGTGTGCGATGAACTTAGAAGCCAAAATCAGGAAGCTGCACGCTCTTCCAATGTTTTCATCAATCCGGCTAAAGTAGAGCCGGCTGATTTCAAGCCACTGATAACATTCTTGGCTGGTGATTGTAGAAGGCCAATAATCTCTCCGACCAATTCTTCCTTGGTCTTGATTTTGGATAGTCCTTCTAGTTTGTCATCCCCAACAAAAACAGAAGCATCAATGTATGCAGCTTTTAAAATAGGTTTTTCCTTATCCTTTCTGAACTCCTTGATAATCTCGGCAGGAGCCTTCGGATTACTGGAAATCATGAGTGACGTAGGCCCTTTCAATTCCGGTAATAATTCCTTGTAGGTATCATTGCCGTCAGCGATTAAGGAGTCTAACGCCTTGGTTAGTAGTGTATTCTTTACTACTTGCATCGATACGCCTTTTTCAAAACAAAGGCCACGAAATTTATTGATATCTTCTACGGTCAAAGTAGAAGAATCTGTCAAATAAAAGAAGTTTGCTTCGGAAATTTTTCCCCGTAAGTCCTCTATTATTTGTGCTTTTTGTTCTCTTTTCATTTTTTCGTAATTTTAAGCGTCAACTAAATAGAGCGGGTATCAACTGTCACAGCCGGCCCCATCGTCGGTGCCACATTAACAGACTTCATATAAGTCCCTTTGGCGGAAGCCGGCTTCATCTTATTCAAGATATCCAACAATTCTTTCGCATTTTCCTCCAGCTTTTTGGGCTCAAAAGAGACTCGACCAATTGGAGAGTGAATGATTCCGTATTTATCAACACGGAAGGCAATTTTACCGCCTTTTACATCATTGACCGCTTTCTTGACATCCATAGTTACCGTACCGGTTTTGGGATTGGGCATTAAGCCGCGAGGCCCCAAGATTCGTCCAATACGTCCTACTTTTGCCATTACATTCGGGGTGGCAATGACGACATCTACGTCTGTCCATCCCCCTTGAATTTTTTGAACCATGTCGTCCAAACCGACAAAATCTGCACCGGCTTCTGTAGCTTCTGCTTCTTTGTCAGGAGTACATAAAACCAAAACTCTCTTTGTTTTTCCGGTTCCATGTGGCAATACTACAGTGCCCCGAATACCTTGGTCTGCTTTTCTAGGATCCACACCAAGCTTGACATGCAGGTCAACAGACGCATCAAACTTAGAAGTGTTCAAATCCTTCACCATTTTCATGGCATCGGCAAGACTGTACTCGCGAGTCAAGTCGAATTTCTTCTCAACTGCAGCTCTCTTCTTCGATAATTTCATTAGATTAAATTAAACTGAGGTAATAGCGTTTCAAACATTAAGAGGTGAAACTTCCTCTAGGGGCAAAAAGGTTTAGGCTTCCCAAGGAGGTGTACCTTTCACTTTTAGCCCTATACTTCTTGCAGTCCCTGCAAGCATTTTCATGGCTGATTCTACTTTAAAAGCATTCATATCAACCATTTTGCCTTCGGCAATTGTTCTTATTTGATCCCAAGTCACCGTACCCACCTTAATACGATTAGACTCAGCGGAGCCTTTTTTTACCTTAGCTGCTTCTTTTAATTGAACGGCTGCCGGTGGCGTCTTGATGATAAAGTCAAACGACTTATCCTTATAAACAGAGATAACTACAGGCAATACCTGTCCCATTCTATCTTGGGTTCTACCATTAAAACGTTTACAGAACTCCATGATATTTACGCCCTTACCACCTAAGGCAGGTCCGATAGGAGGCGCCGGATTAGCTTGCCCCCCTTTTACTTGTAACTTGATGAAAGCTTCAACTACTTTTGCCATTTCATTTTTTTTTCAGTATTCTATTTTTTTGAGAAGCGCCTCTACATCGTAAAGCAAAAAACAGAACAAATGATATATACAGTCTGACTTGCGTCAAACCAAAAACCTAAGATTGCTTTTCAACTTGAACAAAGTTGACTTCGACTTCGGTACCCCGACCAAAAATCTTCACAATCACTTTTAATTTCTTTTTCTCTTCGTTGATTTCTAAAATCTCACCAACAAATCCCTTAAAGGCTCCATCAATTACTTTGACGGTCTCACCAATTATAAACGGCTCAATTAATGCCTCAATGTTATCTTGTGATTCATCCACTTTTCCAAGCAAACGGTTCGCATCCGAATCTTTCATAGGAGTCGGCTTTGTACCGCCCAAGAAGTTGATAATGTTAGGGAGTCCCGTTAAAGCTCTAACGACATTACCTGTCAAGCCACCGTCCACAGCTTCTACCAAGATATAACCCGGTAAAATATTTCTCTCTTGGATGACTTTTTTCCCTTTACGTATCTTATAGACTTTTTCGGTAGGCACCAAAATCTGTGTCACCACATCTTCCCAACCGGATCTAGCTATCTCTAAATCCAGTCGCTCTTTAATTTTCTTTTCTTTGCCGCTGATGACACGCAAAGAATACCATCTAGTATTTGGGTTGGTCATATTCTTTAGATTAGGATGCTGACGACTAGCTATTCAGGCTATAAATCAAATTCATTACAGTCTTGGCGCCCAAATCCATAAAGAAGACAAAGGTCGTCATAATAATGGTGGCCACAAGCACGACAATAGTACTTGCCTGAAGACTTTCCCAAGAAGGCCAAGTCACCTTTTGCGTAAGCTCCACATAACTCTCTTTTAAAACTGCCAATAGCTTTTCCATATCTAATTTTTTGCACGGGAGCAGGGACTCGAACCCCGAACCTACGGTTTTGGAGACCGTCGCTCTACCAATTGAGCCACACCCGTAAGAAATCGAATATATATGCAAAAATTAAACACCTAAAAACAGGTGTTTAATTTTCTGCATATATTTCTAAAGCCGAAGCTTTGTTATTAATCCAAGATTTCAGTTACCTGACCTGCACCTACTGTACGGCCACCTTCACGAATCGCAAAACGCAATCCTTTTTCCATTGCAATAGCGTTAATCAACTTCACTTCTAAAGTAACGTTATCACCCGGCATTACCATTTCAACATTTGCCGGCAAAGTTACATCACCGGTAACATCTGTTGTACGGAAGTAAAACTGTGGACGGTATCCTTTGAAGAATGGGGTGTGACGCCCTCCTTCATCTTTACCCAACACATAGACTTCACACTTGAAGTGGGTATGTGGAGTGACTGACCCAGGAGCACAAATAACTTGTCCGCGACGGATAGCAGTCTTTTCAATACCTCTTAACAGGATACCGGCATTATCACCGGCTTCTCCGCGAGTTAAAATCTTACGGAACATCTCGATTCCGGTAACAGTTGATGTTAAAGGCTTTTCATCTTTTGGCATCATACCGACGATTTCTACGGCATCACCGGAGTTGATTACACCACGCTCAATACGTCCGGTAGCCACTGTTCCACGACCTGTAATAGAAAATACATCCTCAATAGGCATCAAGAACGGAAGATCAACCAAACGATCCGGCTCAGGAATATCCTTATCACAAGCTTCCATCAACGCTTTGATAGATTCAACAGCTTCGGCATCTCCTTCTAAGGCTTTCAACGCAGAACCGGGAATGATAGAAATATTATCGCCGTCATACTCGTATTGACTTAGGATTTCTCTGATTTCCATCTCTACAAGCTCAATCATCTCTTCGTCATCAACCAAGTCGGTCTTGTTCATATAAACGACAATCGCAGGTACACCTACCTGACGTGCCAATAGTACATGCTCACGAGTTTGTGGCATCGGTCCGTCTGTGGCGGCAACCACAAGAATAGCACCGTCCATTTGAGCGGCACCCGTAACCATGTTTTTTACATAGTCTGCGTGACCCGGACAATCTACGTGTGCATAGTGCCGATTTGCTGTTTCATACTCAACGTGTGCTGTATTGATAGTAATACCACGTTCTTTTTCTTCCGGAGCGGCATCAATAGCGCCGTAATCCATAACTTCTGCAAGACCGTCTTTTGCTAAAACAGTTGTAATCGCAGCTGTTAGAGTTGTTTTACCGTGGTCAACGTGACCAATGGTACCGATGTTTAGGTGCGGTTTGTTCCTTTGAAATTCTTCTTTTGCCATTAGTAGGACATTTTGATGATAACGATTAAACTAAAAAAATGCAACCAGAGCCAATGACGGGATTTGAACCCGTGACCTCGTCCTTACCAAGGACGCGCTCTACCCCTGAGCTACATCGGCTTAACTTTTGGCTAAACCGAAAGTGTGTTGAGACATCATTTGTCGTTGTTGGTAATTATGTCTCATTTGAGCGGGCGACGAGACTCGAACCCGCGACCCTCAGCTTGGAAGGCTGATGCTCTACCAACTGAGCTACGCCCGCTTAAAAAGCGCCCACAAGGGGTATTTTGATTGCAAAAATCGTGGGGGTGATAGGAATCGAACCTATTCAGACGAAGTCACTGGATTTACAGTCCAGCCCGGCTCTCCAACTCCGGCGCACCCCCATACTCTTGCCATCCTAACTTTTTAGGATGTGGAGCCGATAGAGGGATTCGAACCCCCGACCCGCTGATTACAAATCAGCTGCTCTGGCCAACTGAGCTATATCGGCTTGATAGACTGTAATAACACCCTGAATCTATTCACTTTGGTGCTATCCTTTTTTCAACTACTTTATTAGTAAACGCCTCCTTCCTTCCGAAAGCGAATGCAAAGATAAGACTTTTAACTTAAAATAAAAACTAAATGTTACTTTTTTTTCAAAAAAATCCTAAACCACCTATATCGGCGTACCGATGTATCGGCATGACGGCATTTGGGTTGGGCATTCTGTAGCCTAAAACTTGAGTTCTACAATAAAAAAAGGGAGCTTTTTCAAGCTCCCCATTTTGTTTTTTTGGTGATTTAATTGCTCTAAAACAACATCTAGGCTGATTTTCGCCCTTTATATCTTTTTAATTGAACTTTCAAGCCTTTGAGTGATTTATCGAAAGCGGGCTCAAATTTGTTGGCCACATCTCGATAAACCAGTAACTTGCCCGGGACTTTCACTTTAATTTCTACAATTTTGTCCTTGACCCGACCGGTGTTCTCTAATTCAAGATTTACATCCACATTCGTTATTCTGTCAAAATACCTCCCTAATTTTGCCAACTTTTTCTCAATGTACTCTTTTAGTTTCTTGTCGGCAGCAAAATGTCTCGCACTAATTCTTATCTTCATAAGAAGTCAAATTTTATTGTGAATAATGTAATCATAAGAAGCCGATGCTCCTTATTTGTCACTGCTAAAATACAAATTTCTATCCAAAAATGCAAGTATTATCCTTTAGAATAATTCGTCTAGTTATCTATTACCGATATTTTTTACTCAAACCCTGCTGATACTCAGGCAACTATACTTTCGTAAAAAAAATCTTGTCTCAAAAAAATCTTAATAAAGCTTTGTTGGAGTGTAGAGTACGCATAGCGTTTTGTCACATGTGTTTTGAGTTAGGAGATTGGAAGAGTTGATTGGCTTCGCTGGTTGAAGAAGTTGATTCGCTTCGCTAGTTGAAAAAGTTGATTCGCTCGCAAGCTTCGCTAGTTGATTCGCTTCGCTAGTTGAGAAGTTTGGGTATTAGTTTGGGATTTTTTCTTTATCATTGAGTTCACTCCTAAAAGTATTCTGATGCGAAACCACCAAATTTTATTCTGTTTGGAGATTTTGTTCAATTGTTGAGTCCGCTCCGAAAAGTCCACTCCGCTGGAAATTAAAGCACGAAACAAAATTTTATTTGGCTACATTGCATAGTGCAGCGTGGTGTCGCTCCTACGGAGCTATATTTCTACTATTTTAGTCTTTACAAAGATGTCGCCCCGATGGGGCTCAGGCATAGATATTTCGGCTATTTTCTCTATTGTCAGCCCCGTAGGGGCGACACCTTATGTAACAGACAACATCGCACGATACAGGAAGCCCCAGCGGGGCGACACCTTGTCTCAGTCGCACTAGTTACCATAAAGAAACCAAATAAAATTTTGTGAAACCCGACTTTTCGGAGCAGACTCATCATTTGATATTCGGGATTCTACATTTGATGTAGTTGTAAGATTTTTTAGCTGCCTAGCCGTTATACCGTTAAACCGCTACACCGCTATACCGTTAATTGCCTTCAGCAATAGCTAAATTTCTTTTTTACGGGCTTTGGGATGTGCCTTTTTATACACTTCTTTGAGTTGCTCGATACTATTGTGCAAATAGACTTCCGTAGAAGCCAAACTCGCATGCCCCATCAGATTTTTTATAGCACTCAAATCCGCTCCTTCATCACACAAATGAGTCGCAAAACTATGGCGCAAACTATGTGGTCCGCGATAAGCCAAAGATGTCACTTGCCCCAAATACTTTTTTACAATCAAATAAACGAATTTCGGATAAAGTCTTTGCCCATCGTTTTTTAGCAAGAGATAGGTCTCGTCCATCTCATCAAAATATTCTTTCCGAAAGGCCAAGTACTGCTTGATTTCCTCCACCACATCCGGCAGCAAGGGCACCAAACGTTCTTTATTTCCCTTCCCCAACACCTTCAGTCTTCCGGCATTCAAGTCTATATCTTCCACTTTTAAATGGACTAATTCGGCATTGCGCAAGCCGGTCGCATACAAAATAGTCAGCAACAACCGATCCCGTAGTCCTTCAAATCCTTCCGGAAAAACAACCTCATTAAACAAGGCTTCCATCTGATGGACATGAACCACTTCGGGGAGTTTCTTCCCGACTTTTGGAGAAATAATCTTCAACGCCGGATTCTCAGATTGTTGACCTATTTTTCGCAAGAATCCATAGTAGGTGCGCAAAACAGATATTTTTCGATTAATCGTCCTGGCGGAAATCCCTTTTTGCATCAACGACACAATCCATGCCCGGATATGATAGTGAGAGACTTCCGCATCTTCCGAAATTTCGTAGCCTTCCAACACAAAAGCCTGAAATTGCGCCAAATCCCGGCTATAAGCCTTGATGGTATGGGGCGAATAGTGCTTTTCGTGTTCAAGATAATTGCGAAATTGCGAAAGCGACATATCGTTGGATTTCGGTGTTTGGATTATAACGGTCTAGGGAAAACAAAGTTGAGTTGAATCCCAAAATGGCACGCAGCCGGGATGCTCAGATTCTCACCTTCATCCTTTGTCCTTGCTTAACCTTAATTCATCATCTAATCAAAGTAATATCGCCTGTACGTGTTTCAACGGTTCCATCCTTCAAACTCACTTCCAAGTAATAAACAAACACCTGCTCCGCCGCTTCTTGCCCTCTAAAATAACCATTCCAATGAATCATCGGCGTACCATTAGCCGGCAAATCGGCGTATCTCAAATACTCATTCCCCCAGCGGTCAAACAAGACAAATACATTGATCTTCTCCACCACCTTATTCGGATAAATCTCCAACAAATCATTGACATTATCCCCGTTGGGACTAAAAGCACTAGGGACAAAGACAATGGGCGGCTGCTCCACAAAGACGATTTTCTCATCTGTACCCACACAGCCTTTGTCGTCCGTCACATCGGCTCGAACCCGAACCGTAAACAAAGGAGATATGGTTATCTCCGGACAACTATTGCAGTCTATCAAGGTATCGACAAACCAAACAATCTCATCCACAATCGTATTGCCCGCATCCATTTCAATGGTGACTTCATCCCCTTGCTTGATAAATATATCCGGCCCTAAATCCACCGAAAAGCTTTCCTTTTTGTGAATATCAAAGCTTGATGTTTCGTCACATCCATTCGCATCCTTCAAGACTAATTGATGATGACCAATATTCAAAAATCCTGTATAGGCATTAGAATTATCACTCAATTGTGCAAACAAGCCATTATCTACATACGCCTTGTAAGGGGGCACTCCTCCACTCACTCTACTGATGATAAGCGCTCCTTGGGCTCCATCACAGCCTTCATCAACCGCTGTCATATCTGCAGCCAATCCATCCGGCTCCGTTAACTGAATAGTCGATGCGTCTGTGCAGCCCTCAGCATCTGTCACCGTTACACGATACTCCCCGGCCACTAAATCTGAATGAATGGCCTTATTCACTCCCACATTCCAAGTATAGTCAAACGGGGCAGTTCCTCCACTCACAAATGCTTGGACAGCACCACTTGAATCCCCCGCACATGGAACATCATACCCGCCATAATCGCCCAAGGAAGCCAACTCGACCTCTACTTGATTCAACTGAATAATCACATCGGACGATTTGGCAACACATGGGCCGTTGCCATCCGGATCGCTACTAATCAATGTTAGCTGAACTTGCCCGGCTTCAATTTCTGATGACGTAGGCATATAAGTCGCATTCAAATCATTCTTATCACTAAAGTTCCCGGCTCCACCACTCCAACTTCCCGTGGTGACATCTCCCAATATATTTCCGGCTAAGTGTATAGGCAATTGCTCCACACAGATTTTGGAAGGAATCCCCGCATCTACCGTATAAGTCAATCCACAGCCACAATTATTCACCACGATTAAGGCCGTATCTTGTCCGGAGCATCCGTTGCCGTCCGTATAGTCATAAGTCACTATGTACTGCCCTTCGCCTTCGGCCGCCGGGTCAAATTGGGTGAGTGGACTACCGCCTAAGCTGAAGGTACCACCGGAAGGATTTCCTACCAATAAAAACGCCCCGTCTGTTGCGCAAGAAGCCGGATAGCTACCCGCATCTACCGTGGGATTGGCGTGAATCGTTATTTCCACCGTGCTCTTTTTCGGAAGACATGGCCCTGTTCCATCCGGATCGGCCGATGTCAACGTCAAGCTCACTGTCGTTCCTATTTCGCTCGCATCAGGCGTGTAAGTGGCCAATAAATCCGTGACATCGTCAAAAGAGCCCAAGCCTCCACTCCATGTTCCGCTTGTTACGACTCCGGTAATTTGACCATTTAGTTGGACAGACCCATCGCCGGCGCAAATATCTTGGGGAGTCCCCGCATCTACCGTATAAGTCAGTCCGCAGCCACAATTATTCACCACGATTAAGGCCGTATCTTGTCCGGTGCATCCGTTGCCGTCCGTATAGTCATAAGTCACTATGTACTGCCCTTCGCCTTCGGCCACCGGGTCAAATTGGGTGAGTGGACTACCGCCTAAGCTGAAGGTACCACCGGAAGGATTTCCTACCAATAAAAACGCCCCATCTGTTGCACAGGATGCAGGATAATTGCCGGCATCTACATTTGGATTGGAAAAAACCGTAATGGTCACGGTACTCGTTTTAGGCAAACAAGAGCCGGCTCCATCCGGATCATCGGATGTTAGAGTCAAAACCACATCCGTCCCCACTTCACTAGGGTCAACCGTATAAGTAGTCAACA
>JALVCY010000644.1 GCA_027009605.1 Saprospiraceae bacterium | reverse complement strand
TCTTATCTTTTTCGAGCAAACATCTTTTCAAAAACAGATATTCATGAAGAGTTAAGAGCAAATACAACGGCATATTCTAGATGGGATTTGAGCTTTAAGCAAAAATTTCAAAAGGGAACTGAAGTACTCCTAAATTTCGCAAATTTATTTCCACAAAGAGAACGAGTGGTTCTTGCGAAAAGTGGCTACCCAGTTAACGAACAACATTACGGGATGACGATTGATCTTGGAATAAGATATCGTTTTCAATAAACAAACTTTTTTTTCACAAAACCTTTCAATCATGAAAAAATTATTTACGACTTTGTCACTGTTTCTGGTGATGACTTTTACGCTTTTTGGACAACCTGATACAGTGTTTATTCCAGGCAGTACTGCTCTTGGAATACTAGAAGAAGCTATCCTTGGCGATACAACGGCAACAGGAGAGCGGGTAAATCCCGAGCGTTGCTATGAGTTGGAACGAGGTAAGATTTACAGGCTTACCGGTTGGTTTCCAGCTTATTTTGATTTGTGCATTATTGCAAAAGAACCAGATGCTGATAACAGACCGCCAATAATTGTACCTTCTGCTAGTTCTATTCCCCATCTTTTCTCTACTCACGGAAATGTTTATTTCAAGAATATTTATATCTCGAATATTGCTCCTGATGGTAGTAGGGACTATGGTGCATTTATTGATTACAAGCGTGTTGTCGGAACGGATACTTTGTCAACAGTTGAATTTGATGGCTGTTATTTTGAAGGTAATCGTTTCCTATCCGCAGGAACATGGGATCAGGCTAAAAAGCTAATTGTCAGAAATTGTGTCGTTAGAAACGCACAAAATCTTGGCCAAATTCATAATGGTCGAGGATTTGACACTAGAGACCATGCCACGGATACAGTGATTATTGAAAATTCTACTTTTTTTAACTTAAACTCTTATGCATTTAGGGGAGAATGGAACAAGATTAATTATTTCCGTTTTTCACACAATACGGTTGTTAATACCATGGAGCAACCTATTCATTGGGCGTATCCTACGAATGCAGATGTTTCTGATAACCTTTTTTATAATGCACATGCTTGGGGGCAGGCAGAAAGTGAGTACTCTTCGCAATTAGGAGAAGTCTTTGGAGTGTATAATATCTATCCTTTGGATTCTGCGATTTTTATTAATAACGGGTTTACTGAAGCAGACAGAAGGATTAACCTGCATAGAAACAATTGGTTCTTTTCACAGCCGATTCAGGACTACTGGGCATCTATTGATTCAGTGAATGCAATTCCTTGGATGAATACAGCAACACAAGAAGCATTTGATGATGATACCGCATATCCAATGCTATCTGAAATGGGTACAACTAATATGGATCCCGGATTTATCAACGAAGGAAATGATGGAACGGTGAGTACAATTGACTCTTTTATTCATTTTTTGCGAGCTACCCGTGATACCAATTTAGTGGCGAATTATTGGGGGTATGAACCTGATCCGAGTGCACCTGCATTTCAAATTCAATGGCCTCTACCGGAAAACCTAGCTTATACTAATGCTACTTTAAAAACTGCTGCTCCCGGTGGTTGCCCTATTGGTGACCTAAACTGGTGGCCTGACCTAAAAGAGCAATGTATGGCCGTTGGGACCAACGAACCATTCACTTCTAAAGGGCTAACCGTCGAGCAAAACA
>JALVCY010000643.1 GCA_027009605.1 Saprospiraceae bacterium | reverse complement strand
GAGTTTATTGCCGGAGTAAAAATGATTGACGGGTTGGAAGCCGGCTTCTAAGATGTATTGGTCGGTATGTCGATTGAGATTGCAACCATCGGCCAAGCCTTTCCATACGGGATTAAGGATTTCTTGGAGTCCACCGTAAAATTGGCTCTCAGACTTGATATGCTCCAACACAATGAGTTGGCCGCCGGGCTTCAGCCATTTTTTGTAGTTTTGAATGGCCTTCTTCGGGTCTGGAATGGTGCATAAAACCAGAGTGCTAATCACATAATCTAAAGAACCGGGCTGGATAATTTCATCCACTTTAGGGTCGTTTACCCCTAGATTATAGACCTTGATATTGGGATATTGATCTAATTTCTTTTTTGCGTAAGCGAGCATAGGGGCTGAAGGCTCGATACCGATAACTTCTGCGTCCTTCCGGAAATATTGAAAGTTGACCCCCGTTCCACAGCCTACATCTAATATTTTTCCCGTAAGCGGAGCCAACAAGGCCTCCCTGCGATGACCAATCCCCTTCTCAATATGCACCATGAAAGGGTCGTAAACAGTGGCGAAAATTTTTTTGTACATGAGCGTTAGTTAAGTTTGAAGCCGAGTGTTATGGTGTATAAACGGTTGTAGTGAATAATTGTTAATCGAAAGCCCCAAACTCAAAAACAATCCTTCTTCTCCATTGTTAAGCGTGTCGAAAAAGTGAATGAACAGATTCACATCAACTAAAAAAAAAAGAAACATGCAACATATCGTCGCCGTCGCCAGCCAAAATAAAAAGACCATTTCAGGACATGGGGGGAGAGTCCGAAAATTTTATTTCTACACGATAGAGAATAATCGGATTCTAAAAAAAGAGTACGTCGAAACCCCTAGGGAAGAAGTCCTACATGAAGTTTTCCATAATATGGGCCCGGATGCTCATCATCCCCTGTTTGATGTGGATATATTTTTGGCTCCGGATATGGGTCAAGGCGCTATCGCCAGGCTTGCGCAAAAAAATGTCCGCGCTTATGTCACACCACAAACCGATCCGGATACCGCCATTAAAGAATTGATTGACGGGACTTTACAAGTCGTCGATTTTTCTGCCCACAATCACGGGGGCTGCGGTGGTGGATGCGGCCATGACCATGGCCACGAACATGGACATAACCATAATCACGGACACAATCATTAGTATTGGACTTTCCCCTTTGGATTTTTCAAACAAATCAACCCAAACGAATAAAGCCTGAACCGGCTTTTGCAATATTTTCTAATACCATTAAAATCGAATAAAATGGCTAAAATTACCCTTAAGGGCAACCCCGTAAACACCATTGGAACACTACCTGAAGTCGGTACTCAAGTACCTGATTTTGAATTAGTTGCCAATGACTTATCTACTAAAACCTTGGCAGATTATGCCGGCAAAAAGAAGGTTTTAAATATTTTTCCCAGCTTAGATACCGGCACTTGCGCCATGTCTGTACGCAATTTTAATGCAAAAGCAGCAGGCTTGGACAATACGGTTGTTTTGTGTATTTCTAGAGACCTTCCTTTTGCTCAATCTCGTTTTTGCGGCACCGAAGGTATCGACAATGCAATCACCTTGTCTGACTTTGTCGATGGTAGCTTTGGTAAAAACTATAACTTGACCATTGCAGACGGCCCGTTGGCTCACCTACTGTCCAGAGCCGTC
>JALVCY010000642.1 GCA_027009605.1 Saprospiraceae bacterium | reverse complement strand
CGCCGAATAATGAATGATGAAGTAAAATCCCGACAAGAACCCAAATGGTCTCAACCTGCAAAGCTCTCAACCACGAAGTCCGTAGGACGAGTTCTCAACCTAGTGAGCCAAAGGCGAACGTCTCAACTTCTTCAACTAGCGCAGCGAATCAACTAACGAAGTCCGAAGGACAAGTGAATCAACTAACGCAGCGAATCAACTTCTTCAACTACAAAAGTCAAACATCCCGCAATAAATCCAAGTACAATCCACTACACAAGCCAAAGACCAAAAGCAGCTTGCTGCGCCCCAAAGACCAAAGACTTCAAGCATCGTCCCCATTCCGCACACGCACATCCACTCCGCTCCCTTCCAACTTTAGCACCCCACGCGGACAAACCGCCGAGCAAACACCACAACCCACACAAGAAGCACGTACAATATTTTGGCCTTTTTGGGCGTAAGCCCGTACATCTATGCCCATCTCACAATAAGTCGAACAATTACCGCAAGAAATACATTGTCCTCCATTGGTCGTAATACGGAATCGAGAAAATAGCTTTTGTTGGATTCCCAAAATAGCGGCCATCGGGCATCCGTACCGGCACCAGACTCGACTTCCCAAAATAGGATAAAACCCAACACCGACAACCCCGGAAAAAATAGCTCCGATAAAAAATCCATACCACTGACGCAGCAATCCATTGTCAATAAATAAAATATTCTTACGGTGACCTAAGTGAGCCGCAATCACCAAAAGCATCACCACGCCAATAGCGATTAAAGCCTTATTTTTATCTGTCCGGCGGATACCTTGAAACAGGTTGGAACCGATAAAGATTCCTGCCAAGCTAAGTACTATTAGGAAGATAATAGTCAAATGATTTCGGGTAACCGGCAATTTTTGGGGATGGTCATAGACGTAGCTGTACAAGACTCCAATTGTCATCACAACCACAAATATCAATACAGAATGAATCAACCAGCGCTCTATCTTCCAAGCTTTGATGGATTTATTGCTCAAGTGACGGAAGGAATCACCCGCCGTTTCCGCAAGGCCTCCGCATCCACAAACCCAAGAACAAAACCAGCGCTTCCCATATTTATAGGTCAAAAAAGGAGAGATTACGAAAATCATCAATAATCCCCAGACCAACATAAAAACGCCAATCCGGCCACTGCTCAAATACGCATCCAGATTGTAGCTATCAAACATATAATAGTTGAGCGGCCACATATTCTTAAAATCATAGTAGGGTTTATTGAGTTTTTGAAGGATTTCCGGAAGGAGGAATGCAAAACCCAACTGAAAAAACATCACCGAAATAGTTCGCAAAATCTCATAGCGATTATGCCGATACTTGCGTATAAATTTGACACCAAATCCCAAAATGGCCAAGGTGTAGAGCGTCCCATACAAAAACCATTGGCTGGCCGGCTTACCTTTTAAGGCATAGCTCAGCGGGTCAAATAATTTGATAAGCCCCGTATTCCCGGCTCCATCAACGCCCTGCCCCAAAAAGCTTGGGAAAAAGTACAGCAGGATGTAAAACCCCGTTAATAAGACACCCAAAATCCACGCCCACAACCCTCTGCTACTGATAGAACGAAACCAAACTCCATTATTATTGACTGAAAAAGTATTCATTATCTTGATTTTAGAAAAGATAAAACAGCGGTGAGATTGCGCTTGCTTTTAGGGCGAATAGATTGACCGGTTTGCTGATTATATAGTGTGATGAGTGCCGACTCGTATGTTGTAAAAAACTCCGGATCAAAATTAGCTAAGGACAAGTTAGCTAATACGTCCGATATCAGGGCCTGGTCTTGAATCCATTTCTCACAAACTTGTTGACGATATCGAATACCCATCAAATTAAAGCCGGTCACAACTTGACTGTCTTTCCTGTAATTGATGCGAATGCTTTTGCTGCCGTTTGGATGCTCCCAATATAAACTTAGGATTCCGTCCGGTAATTGACTAGGAACATTCCCATAGACTTGATATTCTATGTCTAAAAATTTGGCTGAATTAAACCAGATGCCGGGATGGTAAGCCTTGTTGCTTCCGCAAATATTATGAGCCACGACTTCCCCCATCATCCGGCCGGTGTACCAAACGGCTTCAATCGACCGCCGGCCCAAATCCGGTTGGCGCATCTCTGCACAATCTCCGACGGCATAGACATCCGGAATGTTGGTTTCTAAGCGATTATTAACCAAAATGCCCCGTCCTATGTCAAGTGGGCTTCCTTTCAAAAAATCAATATTAGGACGGACTCCGGCAGTTAGGCCTACAAAACCACAGTCGATTCGTTCGCCGGTATGGGTAATAACTGCTGCGGCACGCCCATTTCCATCATCCACAATTTCTTTTAATTCGGTAGATAATCGAAGGTCTATTCCATGGGATTTTATTTGTCGGTTAACCATTTCAGACTCTTCTTTGGGCAATACAACCCGCCAATAGGAAGACTCTCTTACGAGAAAAGTCACCGGTATTTTGCGAGACAAAAACATTTCGGCCATTTCTAAACCAATCAGACCACCTCCGACAATAACAGCCCGTTGCAAACCGGCGGAGTATTGCTCCATGGCTTCCAAATCTTGCTTGTGATACAAGCCACGAACACCTTTCAAATCTTGCCCCGGCCAGCCAAACTTATTGGGCTTAGAGCCGACCGCCAAAATCAGTTTGTCGTAAGACATTTTTTGACCGGACGCCAAGTTGAGTTGCTTGCCTTCAAAAGCAATACTCTCTACATAATCTTGAACCAAATCAATCCGGTTCTTCTTCCAAAACCCATCTTCATAAGGCTGCGTATCCTGAAAACGCAAGTGACCCATATACACATACATCAGGGCGGTGCGAGAGAAAAAATAAGGAGATTCGGACGAAATAACCGTAATCGAATGGTTACTCCGCTTGCGAATATGTCTTGCGGCGGTCACGCCACTGATTCCATTTCCAATGATGACTATGTGCATAACGATGATTTTTCTTTTGCATAGTTACGTATTTTTTTTCACCTTATCGAATTTGAACCAAGTACTGTCCTCCAACAGACCTATTTTTACGCCGCAAGAATTGGTTCGAGTCGGATACAACCTGCATAAAATATCACAAGCGGCAGCATGTATGTTTGTCTCCAAAAGAGAGTCTGTGCCAAACAAGCAGATAAAGAAAGGAGTAAAATGCTCAAATACTAATTTTTGACAAAGAATATTTGTTGACCGATTTTTTTTGAAAAATAATGCTATAAAATAAAGGCCTGATTAGATTCATAAACATGCAGAATAACCCATTCATTATCAACCGATTACAACAACAACAATCGGGACATATCAGACATTAAACCGTTCTAGGAAGCGAACCAAATACACTAATATCGGCTGTTTTTTAAGTCACAACGGATTAAAAAAGAGTTCTATGTATCCAATTTTTAGTATCTTTGGTTTTCACAATCTTATTTAAACAAAAAAATTGCAGAATGAAAAGGTTTGTTACTCTGTTTTTATTTTTACTGGCGACCCAATTTGTCTTTGGGCAGTCATCTGTTGATTCTGATGTGTCGAGAAATACGACGCAAGTATCAAGTAGAGAAATTCTCAACATCAGTGGAGATATCACCTCTAACAATTACTACATACCCGGGACAACCATGGACTTACTTTTTACACTTACGTTAATCAGTCCGGATGAGGAATATGGGGATGTCATTTCTCTAACTTTCCCAACCGGTATTGTCCCAACTAGTGGCCCGGATACGTTCCCCGGTTTTATTTCGACTCCTCAAAATCCATCTAAACTGAATCCTATAAATGGGCAGACCATTTCTTGGGGTACCGATAATGGCTATGGCGGGGTGGTTTCTTCTGAAACAGGAAAATCCTATAGCTTTTATGTAACAGCTGTAGTTGATGCCACCGTTAGTGGTGACCAAACAGTATCCTATTCCGTATCAGGAGACGAATATAATGCCGCACCGCATCAATTCAGTGGTACGCTTACCTTGACTCAGATACCTTCTACTCCTGAGTTGCGTACTTCTCCTTCAGGATTTCTAGCAAAAGTCTATCAACTACCATTGTCACAAGCGAGTTTTGTACCTTCCGGAAAAGTAACGAATTTTGGCTCACCATTGACGGAAGCCACAAATTTAAATTTAAGTGTTACAGGTGGATACTCTAATGATGTGGCCTTACCTAATCCACTGGGTATAAACGAAACTACAGAAGCTAGTTTCCCACAATTCACTGCGGCGGCAAGTGGCATCTATACCTTTACCTTAAATGCCAGTTTAGCCAATGACGCAGATCCGAGCAATAATTCTTATGCAAAGGATTTAAACATCGACAATACTTATGCACTTGAGAATGGTGATATTGACGGCTCATTTGGGATTTCATCATCATCTGCCGGCGGTCAATTAGGTCAACTATTCACCATTACGGCAGAAGACACGGTGACATCTGTTATGTTTGCTTTGAGAAGTTATAAAGGAAATTATGGCGATACGGTTTCTTTGGAAGTTCGTTCATTTGACACGATACCGGGTGGATTACTAGGAGTCAGCCTTCCGATAAGGATTACAGAAGATACCGTTTACAATGGTGAGTTACTTTCACCTGTAGTGCTCACACCGGGTACTTATTATGTAGGCTTAGTAGAAGGCCTCCATAATATGCGACTAAGACACTGTAACGTTCCCTTCGTACCAGGCTCTACTTGGGGATACTTTAACAACGAATGGAATGATATGGGAGAGAGTGGCTTTAAATACACCTATATTATTAGACCTACTTTCGATGATGTCGTTTGGAGAGCTGACGATATTCGCCTAAATTCTACTTCTGTCGGTGGCAATGTTCCGGAAGGCAATATGGATATTAGCGGAACCATAACCAATATAAGTAATACCGGCAAAGCTTTGACTAGCTTTGATGTTCAATACACAGTAGATGGTACAGCTAGTCCTGTTTATTCTGTTACAGGAATTTCACTGGCTCCCGGAGAAACCTATGACTTTACTCATGACACGCCTTACATGGCGGTTGCCGGTAAGCATAACATCAGCGTAACCGTTTCTAATCCAAATGGTAATGTAGATGCCCGTCAAGATGATAATACTGTTACAAATTCAACCAAAGTGGTCAAGGCTGTTTACTCCAAAGTGGTCGTTGGCGAAGAAGCCACCGGTACATGGTGTGGCTGGTGTGTCCGCGGACATGTAGCATTAAAAGATATGGAGCACTATCATGATGATGGTTCTTGGATTGGTATTGCTGTTCATAATGATGACCCAATGACTAATGAAGAATATGACGCTAGAATTGGGGACTACATTAGTGGTTATCCAAGTGGGTTATTAAATAGAATCAATACAGAAGTTAACCCGGCAAAATTTGAAGACGGCTACGATACTGTAAAAAATATCCTGCCTTACGCCAAAATTGACATCTCTTCAGCCAACTATACCGTAGAGACTCGCCAAATTACGGTTGATGTAGCCAGTACTTTTGCCTTAGACCTAGCAGAATCCAACACAAGAGTATCACTTATCGTGGTTGAAGACAGCATCACCGGTACAGGAGATGGATATGCTCAAGCTAATTATTATTCTTTAAAAGACATAAACATCATTGACTGGGAAGGCATTAATTGGAAAACTCTCGGCAATCCTATCCCTGCAGCCAATATGGTTTACAATCATGTCGGTAGATATATCGTAGGTGGTTTTGACGGCGTCGCTGGTAGTGTGCCTAGTGCTGTTACATTTAATAATCCCCTCAATTACCAGTTTACAACGACTCTACCGGCTGCATACAATGAAAATAACGTACACGTGGTAGCCTTACTCATCAATGAAGAGAATGGTGAAATCGTAAATGCAGCAAAAGCAGACCTTGATTTTGTCTCTGGAAACACAAATATTGGCGATGCGAATGCCATTCAACTGTCACCTAACCCAACTACCGGAAAGTTACTTATCAATGGCCTAGCCGGCTCCACAGTAACGGTCTATGATGCATTGGGAAGATTGGTGTTGACGGCGGACATGCCAAATACAACAAAAACCATTGACTTGAGTGCAATGGAAAATGGCGCTTATTGGGTAGAAGTATTCAATAATCACACTATTTACTCCAAGCAAGTCATTCTTACTAAATAATTTTGCTTTCGCAAAAGTAACTGTTTAGATGCTCCTATTTTAGGGCAAAAAATAGGTATTATTGGGTATGTTGACGTAGGGACGCACGGCCGTGCGTCCCTACATGAAAAAATTTTAGCAAAAACAGGCGCAAAAAGGGCATTTTTTGACCAAAATAGTGGGTATCTAAACAGTTACTCGCAAAATAGGATTTGGAGAGCCACCCAACGGGTGGCTCTTTTTTTTTGTAGCGACAATCCCCATCTCAACCTTACCCAACCGACAAGCCCAAATCATCTCCCGTTTTTCAAAATTTACCAAAGACACGAAGCTCTCCATGAAGCCGACAACCGATGAAGCCCAACTACACAGAATTTTGAAAAACCAAGCAGAATATCGAATGCAGAATCCCGAATATCGAATAATGTAGTAAAAAACCCGGCAAAAATCCAAACCATCTCAACCTGCGAAGCTCTCAACCCGAAGTCCGTATCCACGATAGTAATCGGGACAGTCTCAACCTAGAGAGCCATAGGCGAACGTCTCAACTTCTTCAACTAGCGAAGCTTGCGAGCAAATCAACTTCTTCAACTCTCCCAACTAAAAACCAAGCAGAATATCGAATGCAGAATCCCGAATATCGAATAATGAAGTAAAAATCCCGACAAAAATCCAAACCGTCTCAACCTGCGAAGCTCTCAACCCGAAGTCCGTATCCACGATAGTAATCGGGACAGTCTCAACCTAGAGAGCCGAAGGCGAACGTTCTCAACTTTATCAACTAGCGAAGCTTGCGAGCGAATCAACTTCTTCAACTAACGAAGCGAATCAACTTCTTCAACTCTCTCAACTAAAAACCAAGCAGAATATCGAATGCAGAATCCCGAATATCGAATAATG
>JALVCY010000641.1 GCA_027009605.1 Saprospiraceae bacterium | reverse complement strand
CTCTTGAAAGCCCCAGCGGGGGGGGGGGCAAAATACCCATACCTGAGCCCCGGCGGGACGACATCTTTAAGACTAAAATAGTCGGGATATAGCTCCGTAGGAGGGACACCACGCTGCACTAGGGTACAAAAATTGACTTTTCGGAGCAGACTCAACGATTGAACAACAAGTATGAAACCCAACCCTATAAAAATCTAGATTTTCGGAGCCGGTTCACTGTTTAATCCGAAAGGATTTCCGGCAGTTGGATAGATTTGGAAGTACGAGCCCCCAATTCTTTAATTTTTTCTGCTTTTCCGAGCATAGTATCGCCAAATCTTTTGCCCTGCGAGAGCTTATTCATGGCATTTTGCCAATGATTTTGGGCGCTGTCTAAGCGTTTGCCTACATTTTGCATATCTTCGATGAAGGCGGCAAACTTGTCGTAGAGTTGTCCGCTGACTTTGGCAATTTCTTGGACGGATTTGCTTTGCTTATCTTGTTGCCAAAGAAAGGAGACCGTCCGCAAGGTGGCCAATAGGGTCGAAGTGGTCACCAAAACTATATTTTGTTCCAAGGCATCCGTCAAAATACTAGGGTCTTCTTGGATGGCAATAGCAAAAGCCGGCTCAATAGGTACAAACAAAATAATGAAATCCGGCGTCCTGACATTGGGCAATTTTTGATATTCTTTATGGCCCAAATCCTTGATATGTTGGCGAATACTACGGACATGGGCTTTTAGGTGCTGCTTGCGCAAATCAGCGCTTTCTTCGTTATAGAACCGGTCAAAGTCCTTGAGAGAGACCTTGGAGTCAATGATTAGGTGTTTATTGTCAGGCAAGTGGATGATGAAGTCCGGACGTTGGGTTTTGCCCGTTTCGGCTGTGGCAGAAAACTGGGTAGAGAAGTGGATTTTTTTCTTTAAACCGGTATTTTCCAAGAGCCGCTCCAGTTGGATTTCGCCCCAATTTCCTTGCAATTTGTTATCTCCTTTAAGTGCTTTCGCCAAATTATTGGCATCCGAGGACAATTGGAGATTGAGTGAGCGTAAGTGTTTGATTTCTTCTCGAAGCGAGATGCGCTCGTCCGTTTCTTGCGCAAATTTTTGGTCGAGTTCTTTTTTGAAATCACCAATTTTCTCCTTGAGCGGGGTCAAAATCTCCTGCATTTGCAGCTTATTGGTCAGCGTAAATTGTTGAGATTTTTCCGAAAGGAGCTTGGCGGCTAATAATTCAAATTCTTGATGGGCTTGCTTGCGCAAAAGTTGGGCTTCTTCTTTTTGAGCCTGAAACTGTTCTTCCATGTATTGGATGGATAGATTTTTTTCTGCCAGCGCTAATTCGGCGGCTCTTAATTCTTGGCGGGTTTCGTTGTAATCTGCACGCAGGACGTCGGTTTGTTCTTCCAGTGTGTGGTAGGCTTCTTTGGTGATGTATTTTTCAGCAATGAGCTTTTCGGCGTAAGCCACTTGGAAATGAGCTAGGCGGGATTGCAGAAAAAGCCAAATGAGCACTCCGCCCAAAAGGACGCCTCCTAGAAAAATAAGCAGTGTCGAAATATCCATAATCAATAACAGGTTGGTTTTCGGCTACAAAGATAACACAAATAATTACAATATTTGATATTTTTGATACAAAATGTTTTTCGGGCTTCTTTTTTTAGATTTTTTTGCCGCTTCCGTACAGCGGTTGGGATGCGTAGATTTTATT
>JALVCY010000640.1 GCA_027009605.1 Saprospiraceae bacterium | reverse complement strand
CCGGTAATGGTATTCCCACCGCAGGCATTCACATCCAAGGTTAGGGTAATTGGATTTGCACACAAGTCATTACTTGGAGCAGGTGTAAGTGTCGTAAAAGTTACAGGACCGACCCAAGCAGAGAAATCAGAACCACAATTATTTCTAACATATACTTCGTAGTCAGTCCCTGCTGACAAGTTATTTACTGTATAAGGATTAGATGTAGTAGCGGTTCCGGCACCTGTAGGTGTACCTGTACCATCCGGTTGTATCACTACTTCCCAGTCACTACCGCCACTTGTCCAAGATACCTCAACTCCTGTTTCTGTAATATTCGCAACAGCTAAATCAGTAGGCGCCGGACACGTAACATAATAACCACACAAATCAAATGTACCTTCTTCATTGTTTCCATAATCCCAGACCCTCAACAAATAAGTATCACCTCCGGTCAATCCGGTAATATCCCAAGGCCATCCAGAACCAAATTGAGTACAGTCAAGCTCAGTCAAGCTACCACAACTGCCACTATAAATGGCTCCCGCAACACTGGTCATTCCAGTTATATTTGCTACATCCAATGTAATATCCGTGACACCCGCAGGAATCGTAATAGCATACCACAAATCACCCAAGCTAGTAGGCGTTCCATAGCTTCCGCAGCTAGGTGCCGGCTCTCCAGAATCAGTTGTTCCAGCATTGGAGATACCGGTAATGGTATTCCCACCGCAGGCATTCACATCCAAGGTTAGGGTAATTGGATTTGCACACAAGTCATTACTTGGAGCAGGTGTAAGTGTCGTAAAATTAGTAGGGCCAGCCCAATCAGAAAAGCTACCGCCTCCACAATCAGTTCTAACATATACTTCATAATCTGTACTTGCGGACAAGCCTGTAGCATTATATGATGCAGCGGTAACTGGAGTACCGGAACCACTAGGCACACCTGTACCCATAGCTTGCACGACAACTTCCCAAGCTGAATTACCATTGGCATCCCAAGTAATATTAGCAGAATTAGTTGTAATACTACTAGCCACAATATTAGTAACACCAATACAGGAAGGTACTACGACATTAACAGTATAATCTTCAAATTCACCATAAGAACCTGAATAACAAGGATTACCATTAGTCGATCCAAGTCCACTATCGGCCACACCAATACGCAAGCGGTGATGTCCGGCAGTAGCTGATGCTGGGACAGAAAAAGTTCCGTTCAAAGTAGTAGGATTATCATCGGTTGCCTCTCCAATATACATGGCTTCACCCGCATCACTAAAGTCATTGTCATCATTCCAGTCTATCCAAACCCATACATCGTAGGTATATCCAGTTTCGAGAGTAACAGCAATATTCTCAGTCCCACCGGCTGTCACATCTCCAACCATAGAAGTATAGTCATGATAATAAGTTCCGTCTTCTGTTGTTTGATTGTTAATTGTACTGAATACAACTCCAGTCAATCCATTATTATCCACACTGGTCGGAGCCGGCGTACAATAGGCAGTCGCATTAGCTGTAGTAAATGTCCACTCTGTACATCCGGTGGCAGCCCCCCCAGCATTAGCAGGGACAACAGACCAATAGTACTGTGTTCCAAAATCAAATCCGGTCAAGTTAATAGAATCCACCGCAACTGACCCCAAACTTGATAAGCTACCACTCGTTGTACCAATAAAGACTTCATAGGAAGTTGCAGCATCTCCCGTGGTCGGTGCATCCCAATATAACGTAAGTGCTCCTCCGGTCGATTCCACATCCACATCCAAAGCATTATCGGCAGGAATCGGATTCGATGCACACCCGGGTGCAACAACAGTACTCGTAATCCCTCCTAACTCAATATTAGCGACATAGCTAATTGCAGTACCCGATGGTGGTGCTGTTGGATCTGGATTATTATTGTCATTCCGATATCTAATTCCACGATCTGTAGCCGTTGCATAGCAATAGAAATCATCAGAACTTCCATTGAAATCGGATGCATTTTCATCAACGGCAATAATCAAGTTATCCGTATTATTGTAGGTAAAATCAGTGATATCAACAACCACTTTGTTGTTGGCATCAATGGTTACAATACCAGAGAAAACTTGGGTCAAAGTCGATACATCAACCCAATCCGTACTAGATGTAAATTCGGATTTAGTTGTATGACCAATGTAAATTGTCCAATCATTGGAGTTACTGATGTCAGTTCCTGGTTTCACATCCCAAGTCAAAGTAGTAATGTCTCCGGCTCCTTGAATTTCAGACTGTAAGTAAATACATTGAGAATAACTGTACCCATAATAAGGATCCACAGGTAGTCCTTTATCCACCGCAGTTCCATTTCCGGGAGAAACCGAACCACTTGCTGCTCCGCTCGCAGCAGGACTACCCATTACCACAGGAGTTCCACCAAGTTTCACATCGGGTGTTTGAGCCGTACTTTGCCAGCTAAAGGCAAAAAGAAACAGCATTAAAAAAAGAAAAATTCGCTTCATAATTAAGGTTTTTATTAAAAAAAAGGTTAGTGAAAAAATAAGTAAGATTATGAGTTCTTACTTATCCGGGCTCTCATAGTCTGTACAATGAATCTTTAAATGACATATACCAATCCCTTGTCGAGTAGGGCACTACTCTCGGGCAGCCTTTATACACCACTGCAATTAAATACTAAATCTATTCCTTCAAATTACAAGTCAGATTCAACTAAGATATATAGACCTATCTAGTCAAATTTAATAACCAAATATATGTTTTTTTTACCATGCAAACAATTCGATTTCATGGAATGACCAATATACCTCATGAATTTCTATATTATTTTTTATAACAATACGTGCACGTATGAAAAATGCTCTTTTTGCTATTGAAAAAGGAACTATTTAGCTGCTCCTATTTTAAAGCAAAAAAATAGGCATTTTTGCCCAAAATAGTGGGTATCTATACAGTTACAAAAAAAAAAGGAACAAACTCAACCGTTCGTTCCTTTCTCAAAATCATCATTTAGATTCTTTACTTTCGCTTAAAATACTGCGGATTCGTATCATCAGTTTCCTGATTCCAGTATGCCGGAGTCACAATGCGCCCGTCGAGTGTCCGAAGCCGGCGTTGATAGACATAGGTGGTCGGATTAAACACCAAGTCGGTGACAGCCACCGTATAAAGACTAGGTTCATCTTCCTTTTTGGAAGGTATCTCTTGGACCAGCACTTCAAAACCATTGTGCTCCAATAAGGTCTTCAAAAATTCCATCCGCTCCTTAGGTATTTTCTTTTCTACAAAGGAGACGATATTCTCATCGGTCTTATTTAGCTTGCCGAATACGTGTTTTCCTGCAAATCCCATGGTTAGATGTTTGTTGTCAATTGAAGAATGAAGTCATAAAACGGACTGTACAAGCCCAATGCCAAAATGCCCACTACCGTCAGTGCCAATCCAATCTTGACCGGTATCTCTGCCTGGAAGGGCTCAATAGGTGTGTCCGACTTGCGTAAAAACATAGCCCGCACAACCAACAGGTAATAATACAACGAAATCGTCACATTAATCACCGAGATAATCACCAACCAATAATATCCATGCGCCGCCGCAGACATAAACAAAAAGAACTTACCAAAAAATCCGGCAACGGGCGGTATCCCCGCCAAGGAGAAAAGTCCCAACAACATCACCAAAGCCAGTTTCGGATTTGTCCGGTAAAGCCCATTGTAATCGTCCATCTGTTCTTTGCCGGTTTTTAGGCTGATGACCTGCACCACCCCAAAGGTAGCCAAATTAGAAAAGATGTATATCGCCGCAAAATAAACGACCGCACTCAATCCCACTTTGTCGAAAGACAAGATACCCAACAAGATAAATCCCGCTTGTGCAACCGATGAAAACGCCAAGAAACGCTTCATATTTTTTTGCCGCAAGGCGAATAAATTACCGACCGTCATCGTCATCACCGCCATCCAATATATCGCCGGCTTCCAAATACTTACAAACTCCCGGCCTATCAAAAACAAAATAATCGCTAAGGCAAATACAGCCGCCGCTTTGGAGATAACAGACAAATACGACGTAACCGGTACAGGCGCACCTTCATATACATCCGGTGTCCAAAAATGAAAGGGAACCAACGAAATCTTAAAGGCCAACCCCGACATGAAAAATAACAAGCCTATCGTGCCCAAGCCACTTACGTGAAAATTTTGAGCTATTTCTGAAAAGTACAAGGAGCCGGTAATCCCATAAATCAATGATATTCCAAACACACTTACTGCCGATGATACACCCGCCATTAAGATAAATTTGGCACCCGCTTCCGCAGAACGCATCTTAGTCAAATCATAAGCCACCAATCCGGCTATCGGCAATGATGCCAACTCCAGCCCCAAAAAGAACATCAAAAAATCCCCACTGGATACCATATAATACATTCCCAACAAGGTCGAAAATATCAAAAAGTAAAACTCCGAAATCCGGCCTCGACCACTCCACTCTTCTCTTGCCCATGTCCACGTCTGCAATAGCAAGATGACGACACCCACGTTCATGATATTTTTCATTTGGTGCAAGAGATGGGTCGTTCTAAAGCTTCCGCCAAATAGAGTCCCTTCCGGCAAGGGCAGAAAACCAATGACCGTATGCACAATAAACAATCCGGTCGCAATTCCTGCTACTATTTTGCGGTTTTTGCCAATCAATAGAATCTCTGCGATAAGCAGAAGCAGGATAATACCGAGTAGGACAAATTCGTCCCGCATGAGTAAATAATTATTCATAGCTCTTGTTTCTTTCTTTCAATTAATGACCGTAAGCAGCTAAATGCTCCACGATATTCCCCAAACTGTCTTGGATTAATGTTGTCAACCACATGGGTGCCACCCCAATCGCAATCACCGGCAACAAAACCAACAACGCCCCCACACGCTCGTACCACACCGCTTTAGGCAGCTTATAAAACTCATCGTTTTTTACAGGTCCCATCAGCATCATGCCGACCACACGCAAGATATAAACCGCTGTCACCACAATGGCTGAAACCGCCAAGACAGAGAATGCACGATGTATAAAGTCCGGATTTTGGAAAGCCCCCACGAATATATTCATTTCGGCAACGAATCCACTCAAGCCAGGTAAGCCCAATGATGCCATCCCAATAATCACATAAACCACCGCTATAAACGGCAATATCTTGAGCAAACCGCCCATTTTGGTCACATCCCGGGTATGTGTCCGACTGTACAACATCCCAATCAAGGCAAAGAATACAGCCGTCATCAAACCATGTGAAATCATCTGTAATACGGCACCGGTATAACCTATTTTATTCAAGGCCATCATCCCAAAGAAAATCAACCCTAAATGACTCACCGAAGAGTAGGCATTGATGTATTTCAAATCCGTCTGGCGTATCGCTCCAAAAGCTCCATATATCACACCAATGGCAGCTACGCCCATAAAAAATGTGGAATATTCATGGGCAGCTTGCGGCATCAAATACATCGCCACCCTAAAGGCACCATAAGTACCCAATTTCATCAATACGCCGGCATGCAACATAGACACGGCCGTAGGCGCAGAAGCATGACCATCGGGAGACCAAGTATGAAAAGGAAATAATGCTCCCAACACACCAAAGCCGACAAAAGCCAATGGGAAAAAGAAGCGTTGGGCATGTATGGGCATCTGCATTTGGGCAATCTCTTGCATATTAAACGTCATGCCGGAGTAGTAATAAATACCCAATATCGCCACCAATAATATCGCCGAAGCTCCCATCAACATCAAGGTCAACTTCATCGCCGCATATTCTTTCGGCCCGGTCCCCCATATCCCTATCAACAAGTACATCGGAATCACCGCCACTTCGTAAAACAAAAACATCGTAAATAAATCCAGCGCAATAAAAAAGCCAAAGACCCCGGTTCCTAAGACAATGAGTGAGATATAAAACTCCTTTGTCAAATCTTCTATATTCCAAGAGATAAATACACCCGCCAACAACACAATCGCCGTCAGCAGCAGCATTGCCACAGAAATACCATCCACACCTACAAAATAGTGGATATTCATCGGCTCAAACCAAACCGTATCTCTCGTAAATAGAAATTCGGCCGCATTGCCCGCCTGCCTTTCGGCCAAATAGCTCTTGGTAATAAACAAAGTCAACAGGGTTTCTATTCCGATACCCAAGGCCGAGATAATCCTGACCAGCTGATTATCATTGATGAAAAAAAGCACTAAAACGGTCAACACCGGCACTGCTACTAGTAAACTCAATATATCCATGTCCAATTATCCTTTAAAGTCCATAAAGCCGTTCAAATACAAAACAGCAAACAAAATCACCAATAAGCCCGCAACGAAAGTAAACGCATATTGCCGCACCTTCCCCGATTGCCAACCCGCCAGCAAGTAAGAAAACGTCTCCGTCATCCAACCGACTCCATTCATAAATCCATCTACCACATGCCGATCAAACCAAGCCACCGGTGCCGCTACACCCGCAAACATAATCTTATGTGCAAAGAATTGGTAGATCTCATCGAAGTAGAATTTATCTTTGGCCCAAACGTAAGTCTGCCCAAAGGCATTAGAGACTTTGTCCGGGATACTCGTTTCCTTAAAATACAAGAAGTAAGCGGCCACAATCCCCACAAGCCCAATCACAATCGAAGGAATCGCCATGCTCCAATCAATATGGCCATGATAAGCCATACGATCCGGCATCACATATTCGCCAAATGGAAGCGCCCATCCAATCACCATCGTCAATCCCGCCAATATCAATAGTGGTACCGTCATCACCAAAGGTGATTCATGTGGCGGATGATGATAGGCTCGTCTTTTGCCCCAAAAAATACCAAAGTAAATCCGGAACATGTAAAAAGCCGTAATTCCTGCCACGATATATTCAATCGCCCACAAGACCTTACTATGCTCAAAGGCAGCCACTAAAATCTCGTCCTTACTGAAAAAACCCGAGAAAGGGGGAATACCCGAAATCGCCAAGCAAGCAATCAAAAAGGTCCAACTCGTTATCTTCATATATTTGTGCAAACCACCCATATCCGACATCAAATTACTATGCACCGCATGTATCACC
>JALVCY010000639.1 GCA_027009605.1 Saprospiraceae bacterium | reverse complement strand
CCGAAGGCAATGAACGGTATAACGGGTAGGCGGCCAAAAAATCTTACAACCATATCAATTACAGAAGCCCAAATATCATATAATGAAGTAAAATCCCAATCAAAAACCCAAATCTCTCAACTAGCGCAGCGAATCAACTAGCGAAGCTTGCGAGCGAATCAACTTCTTCAACTCTCTCAACAAAAAACTTAACAGAATATCGAATGTAGAATGCCGAATGTCCAATGATGAAGTAAAAACCCCAACAAAAACCCAAATCATCTCAACCAGCGAAGCACTCAACCCGAAGTCCGCATCCACGATAGTAATCCGGACAGTCTCAACCCAGAGAGCCGAAGGCAAATAACGGTATAGCGGTGTAGCGGTTTAACGGTGAGTTCACTCCTAAAAGTAGTCAGATGTAAAACCACCAAATTTTATTCTGTCTGGGAATTTTGTTCAATTGTTCAACTGTGCAACTGTTCAATCGAAGATACTGGAAATCAACTAGTTATGTACAATCAGTTGAACGATTGAACGCTCGCTGAGTTCACTCCTAAAAGTCCACTCTGCCAGAAATCAAAGCGATGAACAAAATTTTATTTGGTTTACCATAAGTCCCCATTTCTAAGGGGGATTTAGAGGGTTAAAATAAAGGAGAAAACCAAATAAAATTTTGTGGACTCAAGAGTAAACTACTACATTTGACTTTTCGGAGCAGACTCAACGCTTGAACAATTGAACAGAAAGCATGTATCCAGAATAATATTTGGCAACTTTCCAAGCTATTTCAAAAAACCGACTTTTCGGAGCAGACTCAACGGTATAACGGCTAGGCGGCCAAAAAATCTTACAACCATATCAATTACAGAAGCCCAAATGTAATATGATGAAGTAAAATCCCAATCAAAAACCCAAATCTCTCAACTAGCGCAGCGAATCAACTAGCGAAGCTTGCGAGCGAATCAACTTCTTCAACTTTCTCAACCACAAAAGCCAAACATCCGGCAACAAAACCAAGAACAGACCACTCCCCAAGCCAAAGACCAAAAGCGCCACAGGCGCCCCCCAAAGACCAAAGACCAGTCAGCGTTTATTCGCCTGCATCACATAATCTTCCAAATCCTCATGATCACTCTTAGGCAAAGACAAACAACTAGACTCATAGCAATCCACCGCTTCTTGCACGCTCATAAAAAAGTGTCTGCCTGTGCTCGTGGTCAAAATCTCTGCCCTGGACATCGCATCCCGAACCGGGCCTTTAACCCCTGAAAAAGCTATTTCGATTCCTTTTTTTCGATATTCTTCCACCACATCTTTGATGGCATGTACGGCGCTGCTATCCAGATAGTTGATGCTTTCTGCGTTTAGGATGATGAGCTTGAGTTTGTCTCCTTTCTCGGCGGTTAATTCTGCTAATTGCTCCTTAAAAAATTCGGAATTAGCAAAATACAACTGCGCATCAAATCGAATAATCAAAACTTCATCTTTGACCTTCAAACCCTTAAAACGCTCTACATTTCTGTAAAAATGCGTATCCGGCACATTCCCCAATACCGCCACATGCGGGCGAGTTGTCCGGTAAATAACCATCGCCAAGGATAAAATGACCCCGAGTCCAATACCCTCTTCTACCCCCAAAATCAAAGTTCCTAAAAAGGTAGCTATCAACATCATCAAGTCGCGCCTATTCTGTTTCCACAAAACCTTGACCTCGTGAAAATCTATCAATCCGACCACGGCTACCATAATAATTGACCCTAAAATAGCTTTCGGCAAATCATAAAAGAAAGGCGTCAAAAACAACAAGGCCAAGATAACCATCACCGCACTAATCATGGCAGCAATTCCCGTTTTGGCCCCCGCTTGGTCATTCACGGCGCTGCGTCCAAATCCCCCTTCTACCGTATAAGACTGAAAAAACGAACCGCCGATACTCGCCAAACCCAAGGCAATCAACTCTTGATTAGAATCCACCTTATAGTCCTTGTGTTTCGCTTGCAAAGATTTGGCCACCGCTATACTCTCCATAAATCCGACTAAAGCCAAAGCAGCCGCCAACGGAAACATCTCTTTAAACAAGTCCCAGCTAATCTCCGGCGTTTTAAAAGAAGGTAAGGCATTGGGTATATTGCCTACCAATTTGATGTCATCCGCCCCTAAATGTAGTAGCCGTGTCACCAAAATACCAAAAAATACTGCAATCAATGACCCGGGGATGGCTCTATTTATCTTTTTCAACCCGATAATAATTCCGATGCCCGCCAAACCTATCCAAAACGATGTCCAATTGATTAGGTTCGATTGCTCAAAAGCCGTTATGACTATTTCATGCACTTTCAACCCTCGTGGAATCTTTATCCCTAGGATGTGTTTTAATTGGCTTAAACCGATAATCAAGGCCGCGGCGGATGTAAATCCACTAATCACCGGATGCGATAAGAAATTGACCAAATAACCTAACTTAAACAGCCCCATCGTTAACTCTATCAAGCCGACCATTAGTGCCAAGCTAATGGCCATGGAAATATAAGCTTCTGACCCCGGGGTCGCAATTTGGCTGACAGTCGCAGCCGTCAACAAAGAAACCAACGCTACAGGCCCGACCGCTAATTGACGAGAAGTCCCAAAGATGGCATAGATAAACAAGGGCACAATGGCCGTAAAAAGACCATATTGTGGCGGCAAACCGGCTATCATAGCGTAGGCCATCCCTTGCGGAATAAGCATCACACCTACCGTCAAACCCGCCGACAAATCGCCTTTAAAGTAAGATTTTTTGTATTGGGGAAGCCAATCCAAGATGGGAAGATACTGCTTTAGTCTATTCAATTTGGGTCGATTTTTTTTTTGTAACTGTTTAGGTGATTCTATTTTCAGGTAAAAAATAGGCATTTTACTGTTCGGTTGCTTAACGTTAATCCTAAAAAATTGTTTGATGTCCCGATATTTGACCTATCCTTACCCCCTTTTTTACTATCTTTGCTCTATGAGAAAAACCACTAGCTTCACTTTGATTGGATTTTTATTGGCCGGATTAGGGGTTTTATCCTTGATTTTAATGCTTTTTGGCGCTAGATTCTCCTTCCTGAGATGGTTGGATTTTTGGGGCTCCGGGGTGGGATTTATTATCAAATTGGTTATGACCCTTCTTGGCTTTGTTTTGATTTTTCTCGCAAGAGTGAACTGGGAACAAGAAATCCAAGACCTCCAAAACGAAGAATAAAATTATGCTAAAATCTATCTCGCCTATCGATGGAAGGTATTATGCCAAAACTCAAGAACTGAGAGAATACTTTTCTGAATATGCCCTGATTCGATACCGGCTTTTTGTCGAAATTCAGTACTTCATCGCCCTCGTCCAATACCCACTCCCCCAACTCCTTGATTTTGACGAAAGTCGCATCGATGACCTAAATGACATCTTTGAAGAATTTTCTGTCAAAGAAGCTCAAGAAATCAAAAAAATCGAAGAAACCACCAATCACGATATCAAAGCCATCGAATATTTTTTGAAGCAAAAATTGGATTTGATGGGACTTGCTTCCGATCGCGAATTTATTCATTTTGGGCTCACCTCGCAAGATGTCAATAATACCGCCATCCCACTTATCCTTAAAAATGCTTTAAATGATATATATTACCCATTGATTGACAAGCTTTTACAGTACCTGACTTGGCTTGCGCAAAAATGGCACGACACGTCCATGCTGGCACACACTCATGGACAACCGGCCACACCGACCACTGCCGATTGGCAGATTAAAGTGTTTATCGAGCGAATCCAAAATCAACTAAGACTACTCAAAGAAGTCCCCATTACTGCCAAATTTGGGGGCGCTACCGGCAATCTAAACGCCCATTACATCGCCTATCCGGACATAAATTGGCACCGGTTTGCCGATGATTTTGTCTCCGAATATTTGGGGCTTACTCGCCAACATTACACCACCCAAATCGCCCATTACGACAATTTAGCGGCTATTTTTCAAGGGCTCCAGCGGATAAATACCATTCTTTTGGATTTGTCGAAAGACTTTTGGCAGTACATTTCCATGAATTATCTGTCTCAAAAAACGGTCGAAGGCGAAGTCGGCTCTTCGGCCATGCCTCATAAGGTCAATCCCATTGACTTTGAGAATGCTGAAGGGAATTTAGGCCTTGCCAATGCTATTTTTGCCCACCTTGCGGAAAAATTACCTATTTCCAGATTACAACGGGATTTGACAGACAGCACTGTCTTGCGAAACATGGGCGTTCCCTTCGGACACACCGTCATCGCCATCAAATCTTTGCTCAAAGGGCTCTCTAAAATCGAACTCAACCGTGAAAAACTTTGGGACGATTTAGAAAATAATTGGCCGGTAGTAGCCGAAGCCATCCAAACCATCCTCCGCCGGGAAAAATACCCCGAACCTTACGAAGCACTCAAAACGCTCACCCGCGGAAAATCCACCATCACCGCTAATGATATTTACTTTTTCATCGGTGAGCTCAATGTTTCTGAAGCAGTTAGGGACGAACTTAGACGCATTACGCCCCATAATTTTGTGGGGGCTCGGGACGATAGCTGATGTTTTTTTGTAGTGTTGAGTCTGCTCCGAAAAGTCGGATGTAGTGGTTTGTTCTTGAGCCCACAAAATTTTATTTGGATTCTTTATGATAACTAGTGCGACCGAGACAAGGTGTCGCCCCGCTGGGGCTTCCTGTATCGTGCGATATTGTCTGTTACAAAGGTGTCGCCCCTACGGGGCTGACAACAGAGAAAATAGCCAAAATACCCATACCTGAGCCCCATCGGGGCGACATCTTTGTAAGACTAACAATAGTCGGGATATAGCTCCGTAGGAGCGATACCACGCTGTACTATGCATTGTAGCCAAATAAAATTTTGTTCCGTGCTTTAATTTCCGGCAAAGTGGACTTTTCGGAGCGGACTCAGTGTTTTAGCGCTCATCCGCCTTATAGGCTCCCCGGCGATGCAATATCCATTTGGCTTCATCTAAGGGGCTGACGCCTTTGTATGGGCGAATCACTCCTTCATGATCCAAACAAGGTTCATAACCTTTTAATTGAAGCCGAATACTCCCTTTGCCGGAAGTCAAAGAACTCAATGATATAGCATAGTCCAACGAAGTCGCCGCCGGCACCACACCGGTTAAACTAAAATAGCCATGGTCAAAAACCGGACTATCCGGACGAGCTCGCATCCGGACTAAATCTCCGCTTATTTTGCCCAAATAATCTTCCGGTGCACGAATCTTAAAATCCATCATCGGCTCCAATAATTCCGTACCGGCGGCTTCCAACCCCCGCAAAATACCCATGGGAGTCGCTAATTTAAAATCCCCCGGTCGGGAGTGCATTTCATGGTCTTCACCTTGAATCAGAGTGATTTTCAAATCGGTCACTTCCCAGCCTTTTAGACCTTGTTTGAGTGCGAAGGGGATGGTTTGTCGGATTTCGTTTTGGTATTTTTGGTGGATGTCGCTCTGTCTGACTTTAGATTCGTACCGGACTCCGCTGCCCAATTCGGCCGGTTCAATCAAGAAGGTCATAATCGCCCAGCAGGGTTTGGGCATCCAATAGCGCACGTACCCTTCCGCTTTCGCCAAAGGTCTCTCTTTATAGATGATTTCCGGGTCTTTAAAAGTAGTGGCGATGCCAAATCTTTCTTGGATTTGATCTTCCAAAATCTCAACCTGCATCGGCCCTGCAATCCGGAGATGAAACTCCTGACTCTCCGTGTACCTTTTTAGCGCAAGCGAAGGATCTTCACTATCCAGCCATTGCAAGGCCTGCCATAATGGGTGGTAATCCTGCTTGTTTTGGGGTAATACTTGAACGGTCATCACCGGGGCTTGTAATACTTTGGCCGCCGGGATACGTCCTTTTTCGCCCACAATATCGCCGGCATAAATATCCGAAATACCGGTAATAATACCTATTTCTCCGGCCGTCAATTGCGGTACGTCTATCAGTTTATTTAACCGGATTTTTTTGGTTACGCCAATATTTTTGACTTCCTGATGGCGGGGTAGAAATACACTGTCCTTGGACTGAATTTGTCCGTCAAAAACCCGAATATGAGCTAGGCGCCCATGTAACTTGTGGTGTTCTACCTTATAGACCAAAGCCGAAAGCGGTCGAGATATATCGTGCGGGGGCAAGGGCAATAAATCAACCACCGCATCCAATAATTCCCGAATGCCTACACTTTTTTTAGCTGCGCCCACCAAGACAGGCACCATTTTTCCCAGAGCCACCTGCTCTAAGCCACTCGCCAAAATATCCTTTTCCGAAAGGGCTTCCCCCTCAAGAAATTGCTCCAATAAAAAGTCATCTGATTCTACAATCTCATCTATGCAGTCCTCTTTCACAGCTTGAAATTCGTTGGAGTCTGTCCAAAAAGGTTGAATATGAGCTTGGGCTCTACCTTCTTCGACCGGCACATTCATTGGCAGCAACGAAAGCCCCAATTCTTGAGTTATCATCTCCAATACCGACTCAAAATCAGCACCTGCACGATCTATTTTATTGATAAAAATCAAGAAAGGAATCTGCATTTCCTGCAAAATATGCACTAAAGACACAGTATGCGCCTGTACGCCTTCCACCGCCGAAAGCACGACCACCGCGCCATCTAAAACCCGCAAAACTCGCTCCACTTCTGCCGAAAAATCAACGTGCCCCGGCGTGTCAAGTACATTGATGATCTGTTCTTTCCAGGGAATGGTCACCGCCGTAGAACGCACCGAAATACCCCGTTTTTGCTCAATTGCCAAGGAGTCCGTAATCGCCGAACCATCATCTACACTCCCCTTTTGGCGGGTTGCTCCGCTCAAAAAAAGAAAATTTTCGGTCAGCGTCGTTTTGCCCGCATCTACGTGTGCTAGAATTCCAATATTTTTTGTGAATTTGTCCATTGCTTGCGCAAAGGTAAGCAAAGTCCCACTCAAAATGTGATACACAATTGGAGAGCCAATCCATTGGACACATTGGGCAAGCTGCTTGTGGTTTCTTGGCTTAGTTTTAGGGCATACTTATATCGTATTTTCTCCTGTTTGGTACGCAACACTTTTTCACCATGAATCAA
>JALVCY010000638.1 GCA_027009605.1 Saprospiraceae bacterium | reverse complement strand
ATTGTATTTAATTTCAAATTCAGAAATATTACCATCATTTGAGTCTGAATCATAATCAATTCTATAATCATCGATGACTTTTTTTACCTTGTGAACAAAGCTAATAGAACCATGTGGTTTATATATTTTGAATTTTTTATCTGTATTTTCAAAACCGACTATGTCAAATTCAATATTTAGTTTTTGTAATATTCTTTCTAACCAAATGTCATAATTATATGTAACAATGTTTACTTCACCAATATCTTCTGAATCATTTAATTTTTTAAAGTAATCATTCCAGCCCCAATCCCCAATATTTAAATTCGGCACATCAACCAATTTATCATAATATACAAATAATGAATATAAATATGTCGCTAGTTCTTTATAAGCCGATATGTATATATTTTCTTCACTCCGATTATTGGACTGTAATATGTTTGCACAAGTAATTATATCTTCAATTAATTGAATAGTTTCATGCTGTTCTGAATTATGTCTGGCTCCAAGATTCCAAAGATTTGGACAATATTTATAAGAAAGAAAACCTGAGTTATTATTACCTGGCCAAGGCACTTTTTCACCATTAGAGAATAAATTTCTAACATTTACTACATCATCTTTTCTAATGTTGTTCATAAAATCAATAGTGAAACCATTTCCAAGTATAATAAATATTTTTTTCATCGTTTCTCAAACTCTTATATTAATTTTGTAATGCACCACAACTCAAAGGAATGTATGCGTCACTAACTTCCGGACGGCCTACAAATGCTATAGGCGTGGCCAGTGACGCATACATTTCAGTTGGACAATGGTGGGCAATAAGGGAAACACTTCGATGTTACCTGAACGCCATTGTTGTTTTTGGGGATAAATATACGGCGGTTTGGGTGATTTTGGAGGGCTTATAAGGAGGAAATTGCATTCTGTCTCTTCTGTGGTCTGCGTGGGGCTGTGTTTTGGGGTGATTTTTGGGCTTTTTGCGGTTTTTTGGCGAGGGGTTACCTTGCGGTCGAAGGGATCGAGCTGTCCGGAGGGTTTTCATGTTATTCGTGTTTTGGTTAATGGAGGTGGGGGACGGGGTCTGAAGTCGCGTATATGCTGATACTTCCAATTTTTATCCGGATAGATGTGTACGATTTCATACCCGCTCTCCTTTACATACCTCACACCTGCTTCAATTGGAGATTTCGGTGAAGTTGGGGGACACACAAGGGAATGTTTAACGGGAATCGCAAAAACGCATCTATAAGACCTTTTTAGATACAGGGGCCTGAGGATGGTGACTACCTTTAATTGGAGGAGGCAGGTGCGATTAACAAAAGATTAACACTAAGTTATACACCTCTTTTCGTTATAACTACATCTTGTGAAGTGTAGGGTGAAGTCCCGAAGGCTTTATTTGCAAACGAATATCTATCACTATGTTGAAACGAACTTTGTTTATACTCTTGGCGGTGCTCATCGCACAGTGTACTCCTCAAGGACAAAAAGTTAATACGAATTCCATGTATAAGAATTTTAATTTTGAAGAGGCTTGGAAACAGGTCGAAAAGCTGGAGAACAAACGTCTTTTTAAGTCGGCAGCCAAGGAGGTAATGCAGATTTACAAGGCGGCAAAGTCATTGGGCGAGCAGCCTCAACGCATCAAGGCATTATTTTACCGGGGCAAGTATTCCGATTTTTTGGAAGAAGACAATCTGGTTCAATTTGAAGATA